>CABXUL010000012.1 GCA_902515395.1 uncultured Bacteroidota bacterium
CTTGAAGCGAAAATTTGGTTCAGATGATAATTTTGATATTATCATTAATCCTGATAAGGGAGACCTAGAAATATGGAGAAATAGAATTGTTGTAAAGGATGGTGAAGTTGAAGACCCTAATCAAGAAATTGAATTATTACAAGCACAAAAAATTGAACCAGATTTTGAAGTCGGTGAGGATGTTTCAGAGGAAGTTAAACTTATTGACCTTGGAAGAAGGTCTATTCAGACGTTACGGCAAAATCTTGTTTCAAAAATCTTTGAACATGATAGCACAAATACCTACAATCAGTTCAAGGATCGAACAGGAGATCTTTTTACTGCAGAAGTTCATCATATCAGGAATAGAGAGGTTATTCTTTTAGATGACGATGGAAATGAAATTATACTCCCAAAGGATAGACAGATTCCAAATGATTTTTTCAGAAAAGGAGACAATGTTAGGGGAATTATTGAAATTGTTGAATTAAGAGGCAATAAACCAAGAATTATTTTATCAAGAACTTCACCTATTTTTCTTGAGAAGTTATTTGAACAAGAGATCCCTGAGGTTTTTGATGGATTAATTACTATAAAAAAAGCCGTTAGGATACCTGGGGAAAAAGCTAAAGTAGCAGTGGATTCATACGATGACCGAATTGATCCTGTTGGAGCATGTGTGGGGATGAAAGGATCTCGCATTCATGGAATAGTTCGTGAGTTAGGCAACGAAAACATAGATGTAATTAATTATACCAATAATTTGCAGTTATTTATCACACGAGCTTTAAGCCCAGCAAAAATAAACTCTCTTAAAATTGATGAAGAGACCAAAAGAGTACAAGTTTTTCTAAACCCAGATGAGGTCTCCAAGGCCATTGGTAGGGGTGGTCACAATATTAGATTAGCCGGAAAACTTACTGGATACGAAATTGATGTTTACAGAGAGGGTGTTGAGGAAGATGTAGAATTAACTGAATTCAGCGATGAAATTGATTCTTGGGTAATTGATGAATTCAAGAAAGTTGGATTAGATACAGCGAAGAGTATTATAGAACTTGAAAAAGAAGATTTGATTAAACGAACTGACCTAGAGGAGGAAACCGTTAATGAGGTAATAAGGATTTTGAAAGCAGAATTTGAGGAGTAAAAGTTGGTATTTTACTACTTTTTAATTTTAAATGAAATTGTAATTATGACAGAAACATCTAAAGTAAGATTAAATGTTGCCCTAAGGGAGTTAAATATTTCTTTGGATCGCGCTGTTGAATTCCTTTCCTTCAAAAAAATTGAAATTGAAGCTCGCCCAACCGCAAAAATTTCCAGAGATGTTTATCAATTATTGTTAGATGAATTTGAAACAGATAAATCTAAAAAAGATGCTTCACACGAAATAAGTGAAGAAAAGAAAAAAGAAAAGGAATCAATAAGAGTTCTTCAGGAAAAAAAAGAAAAAGAACGTTTAGAGCAACAACAAAAACGCCAAGAGGTAATTAAGGCTAAGGGAAATATTAATAAACCGGTCACATTAGGAAAAATTGATTTGGATACTGCGAAATTCAAAAAACCAGAATCTCCTAAAAACAACAATAAGACTCAAGACCTTAAAAAGGTTGAGAAAGATGTTGACAAAAAAAATATTGAAATAATAAAAGAAAATAACACTGAAGAAATAAAAAGTTCTCCGGCTTCAAACCAAGTTGAGAATGATGTTGATGCATCAATTAAGACTAAATATACAACCTTATCCGGGCCAAAAATGACTGGTCAAACAATTGATTTAGATGAATTCAAGAAAAAAGAAAAGACTGTTGAAGACGCTAGGAAAAGAAAAAGAAAAAGAATAAGCAAGGATACGAACAATAAGTCTGAAGTCGAAAAAAAGACTCAAAATAATATTAAAAAGGGCTTACCCAACCAAAAGCCTAGGCAGGATCAGTCTATAAAAGCCGAACCAACTGACGAGGAAGTACAAAAGCAAATTCGTGAAACATTAGAAAAACTTCAAGGCAATACCAACAAGTCTAAAGGTGCAAAATACAGGAGAGATAAGAGAGATCAGCATAGACAAAAATCTGAGGATGAATTGGCAGAAATTGAAGCTAGTAGTAAAATCTTAAAGGTAACTGAATTTATAACAGTAGGAGAAATTGCTACCTTAATGGAGATTAGTTCAACTGAAATTATTTCCGTTTGTATGTCATTAGGGATAATGGTTACAATGAATCAGAGATTGGATGCAGAGACTCTTACTATTGTTGCTGACGAATTTGGTTATCAGGTCGAGTTTGTAAAAACTGAGCTTGAGGAAAGTATTGATGAGATAGAAGATGAAGATGAAGATTTAGAATCAAGGGCTCCAATTGTAACTGTGATGGGTCACGTTGATCATGGGAAAACATCTTTGCTTGATTATATCAGAGAAGAAAATGTAATTGCTGGTGAGTCTGGCGGAATCACGCAGCACATTGGCGCTTACTCTGTGACTCTAAAAAAGAATGAAAAAATTACATTTTTAGACACACCGGGACACGAAGCTTTCACCGCTATGAGAGCAAGGGGCGCACAAGCAACTGATATAGCAATAATTGTTATAGCTGCAGACGATGACATAATGCCACAAACTAAAGAAGCAATTAGTCATGCGCAAGCAGCAGGAGTACCAATAATTTTTGCAATTAATAAAATTGATAAACCTAATTCAAACCCTGATAAAATTAAGGAAGCACTTGCTGGAATGAATTTAATGGTCGAAGAATGGGGAGGTAAAATTCAGTCTCAAGATATATCAGCACTCAATGGAACCGGAGTAAATGAACTTTTAGAAAAAGTACTTTTAGAAGCAGAATTATTAGAATTAAAAGCAAATCCAAACCGTAAATCTAAGGGAACAGTTGTTGAGGCTTTCTTAGATAAAGGCCGTGGCTATGTTTCTACTATTTTGGTTCAAACAGGGACACTTAAAATAGGGGACTACATTCTGGCAGGAAAACATAGTGGCAAAGTAAAGGCAATGTTTGATGAAAGAGGAAATCCCCTAGAAAAATCCCCTCCCTCCACCCCTGTTTCCATCCTAGGTTTAGATGGTGCACCCCAGGCGGGGGATAATTTTAATGTTTTACAAGACGAAAAAGAAGCTAAACAAATTGCTGCAAAAAGAACTCAACTACTAAGAGAACAAAATGTAAGAACTCAAAGGCATATTACACTTGACGAAATTGGAAGAAGAATCGCCCTAGGAGAGTTCAAGGAATTAAATATGATACTTAAAGGAGATGTTGATGGTTCAGTTGAAGCCCTAACTGATTCACTTCAAAAGCTATCTACTGAAGAAATTCAAGTGAATATTATTCATAAAGCGGTTGGAGCTATTACAGAATCAGATGTATTATTGGCCTCTGCCTCCGATGCGATCGTAATTGGATTTAACGTAAGACCCATGGGAAATGCTAGGCAAATAGCAGAAAAAGAAGAAATTGACATTAGATCTTATTCGATTATTTATGATGCTATAAATGATGTTAAAGATGCCATGGAAGGAATGCTTTCTCCTGAAATGAAAGAAGAGATTACTGGGACTGCCGAAATCCGAGAAACGTATAAAATATCTAAAGTAGGAACCATTGCAGGATGTATGGTGACTACTGGGAAAATATTCAGAAATAGTGGAATCCGTATTATTCGCGACGGAGTAGTTGTTTTTTCAGGAAATCTAGCCTCATTAAAGCGATTTAAAGACGATGTTAAAGAGGTAGCAAAAGGATACGATTGTGGTCTTCAAATTCAAAATTATAATGATATTCAAGAAGGTGATGTAGTTGAATGTTTCCAAGAAATTGCAATTAAGAAAAAACTTTAATTCTTTATTTCTAGAAGAAAGGCTGAAGGGTAAGTACTTTTAATTTCTCTTAGTTTACTCATACCAAAATAATAGTCTTTGTAATTACCAACTTGAACCTTATAATTTGGAGTTTCAAAGCTTAATTCTGCCTTCCATTCCGGAAAATTTTCTTTGAATTTTTCGAAAACTTTCTCTGCTTCTATAAAGTTCCCATAATACAATTGAATAGTAAAAAATTGTGACTCATATGAATCCCTGTCAATTTCTTTTTTTACCGACATTAACTTTGAAATTAGAGAATCTTCTATCACAATTAGATTTTCTGATTGTGCATATGTTAAAGCGCAATTAATCAAGGACAATGATAATATTAGTCTATTTAATATTTTAAAATTAATCATAAGACAAATGAACAAAAAAAGAAATTATTACGCCCATAATCAATAGATAAATTAAACAACTATTTAGAATCGATATAAATTATCAAATTGTTAAATTGTAGGCTTTAAGATAACAAGTCTATGACTTAAATTTGTAATGGATTTAGAAACGATAATTTGCTGGCCCTTCCAAATTTTTTTAATCGAATGAAATTTAAAAGACTCAATCTACTGAGTTTTAGTTTTTCTTTTATTTTGTTTTTTTCTTTTTTTAATCCCCTTGTTGGTCAAGAATTTGATGTCCAAGCAGGCAAAAAGTTGTTTAATGCAAATTGTGCAGCCTGTCATAAGCTAAATAAAAAAGCTGTAGGTCCCGCTCTAAGGGGTGTTTCTGCAAAATACGATCGCGAATGGCTTTATAGCTGGATTAAAAATAGTTCTGCCATGATTAAAGCCGGGGACCCTCAGGCAGTTGCCATTTGGGAGGAGTACAATAAGGTTGCTATGAATGCCTATCCCCAATTTTCTAATTCAGATATTGATAACATACTTGCCTACACCGATTACACTCCGCCTGCTCCTGTTTCAACTGTCGCTGCTCCAGTGGTTGCAAGCTCTGCCACTTCATCTGGATTTTCTAATAGTATCATTTTAGCTGCATTATCACTTGTTTTTTCTTTGCTAGTGGTAATGTTGTTTTTAGTACAAAAAACTTTAAAACGCATAGCTATTGCTTCTGGGGTTGATGTCACTCCTCCTGTAAAAGAAAAACGCCCTCCAATATGGCTAGTAATTGCGAAAAATCAATTTTTAATCTTTCTAATGGTCATTGGCTTTTTGTTGAGCAGCGCCTATTTTGTTTATGGTTATTTAATGCAAATTGGAATTGACCAGGGGTATATGCCAGTTCAGCCAATTCATTATTCTCATAAAATTCACTCGGGGGCGAATCAAATAGAATGTAAGTATTGTCATTCATCGGCAAGAGCCTCAAAGCATTCAGGAATACCTTCCTTAAATGTTTGTATGAATTGTCATAAAAATATTGCAGAATACAACGGAGAAGAAGATTTAGAAAATGGTTATACTAAGGAATTTTACACCAAGCAAATTAAAAAACTTTATGCTGCAGTTGGTTGGGACGAAGATAACCAAATTTATACTGGCAAGTCACAACCTGTCAAGTGGGTGAGGATTCATAACCTACCGGATTTTGTTTATTTTAATCATGCTCAGCACGTACAGGTAGGAGGGGTTGATTGTCAAACTTGTCATGGCCCGGTTGAAGAAATGGAAGTGATGTACCAACACTCAAGTTTGACAATGGGCTGGTGTATCAATTGTCACAGAGAAACAAATCTGAAAGTCGAAGACAACGAATATTACGCTAAAATACATGAACAGCTATCAAAAAAATATGGTGTAGAAAAACTTACTGTTGCCCAGATGGGTGGACTTGAGTGTGGAAAATGTCATTATTAAAAATTATTATATAACCTTATGTCATCAAAAAAAGTTTATTGGAAAAGCGTAGCTCAATTAGATGAGAGCAACGAGATGGTACATAAGCTTGAGAATAACGAGTTTGTCGAAAAAATTCCTGTTGATGAATTTCTCGGGGACGAAGATTCGATGAACCAGTCCAGTACCAATAGGAGAGACTTTTTGAAATATGTTGGGTTTAGCACTGCAGCTGCAACATTAGCCGCATGTGAGGGACCAGTGATAAAATCTGTTCCATATGTGGTGCAGCCCGAACAAATTATCCCTGGAATTGCTAACTATTACGCTACTGCAATAGCAGATGGATTCGATTTCGCAAGTATTTTGATAAAGACCAGGGAGGGTAGACCTATTAAGGTTGAAAGTAATTCAGACGCCCCCTCAATGGGATGTGCTAATGCTAGAGTTCACGCCTCTGTTTTGTCACTCTATGACATAAAAAGATTGCAGGGTCCGAAAGTGGAAGGGAAAGATGTGAGTTGGAATGATTTTTACAGTCAACTTGGAGCTAAGCTTAAGGCGATGGGTAATTCAGGTAAACCTGTAGTTATGTTAACTCAGACCTTTGCCAGCCCAACAACCCAAAGTATTTTGAAAAAATTTATCAAGCAGTTTCCTAATATTCGTCATGTAACTTATGACGCAATTTCCTCAAGTGCTGCATTAGACGCATTTGAAAATATTTATGGCGTTAGAGCATTAGCTGATTACGATTTTTCTAAGGCTGAAACCATCGTTTCAATTGCTGCTGATATTCTAGGTGATTGGCAAGGAGGGGGTTACGACGCGGGTTATGCAAAGGGAAGAGTACCCAAAAAAGACCACGGAAAATCTATCATGTCCTATCATGCTCAGTTCGAGTCTAATTTATCTCTTTCAGGAGCAAATGCAGATCATCGTTTTCCTATCGATCCTGCTTCTCAAAAAAAAGTAATAGCTCAAATTTATGCTGGACTAACTGGTGTGTCTTTAAAAAGTAATTTAAACGCAGAATTAACCAAGACAGTAGCCGAAATTGTTGAAAGGTTAAAAACTGCTGGTGAGAAGGGAGTAGTTGTTTCTGGGATTGATGATATCGCTGTTCAGAAGGTTATATTGGCAATTAATAATCATTTAGGTTCAAAAGCAATCAATATCGCTCAGCCTAAACTAATCCGTAAGGGAAATAACTCAGAAATCATTAAGTTGGTGTCTGATATTAAAAGTGGAGAAGTTAAAGGGTTGATAACGGCGGGAATAAATCCTGGATTTACCCTTCCAAATGCCGATGAATTCCTTGAAGCTTTTGAAAAATTAGAATTATCTGCTGCATTTGCTATTAAAGAAGATGAGACTGCAGCTGCAGCTCAATTTCTAGGGGCTACCTCTCATTACCTTGAAAGTTGGGGAGATTATGAATTCAAAAAAGGTCACTTTGCATTAGCACAACCTACTATTAAACCGCTATTTGATACTAGTCAATTTCAAGATGTACTATTGAAATTAATGAAGACAAAAACTAATTACCATCAAGAGATTAAATCTTTCTGGAAGGAAAATGTATTATTAGAAAAAACTTGGAATCAATCTCTTCACGATGGTTTTTTAACTACTGATTCAAGTATAGAATTTAATTCACCTAAAATTGATGTCAGTGATCAGATTAATAAATTGTCTCTATCAGCTTCTAATGCTTTGTCATTAGTACTTTATACGAAAACTGGAATGGGAGACGGTCAACAAGCTAACAATCCATGGTTACAGGAATTCCCCGACCCTATATCTAGAATCTCCTGGGATAACTATTTAACGGTTTCCGCTATTGATGCAAAGGAAATAGGACTTAAAAATATTAACGTTTCTAATGGAGCTTTAAATGGAAGTTATGCTCAAGTCTCTGTTGGAGATAAGACAATTACTGCTCCAGTGTTGATTCAGCCGGGTCAAGCCAAAGGCACTATTGGGCTTGCATTTGGTTATGGCGATAGAAAGGGGTTACAAGAGGAAATGCAAGTTGGAGTTAATGCCTACCCATTTTACAATAACTTCGATTCTGTTCAAGATGTGAGTATTAAACCAGCTGATGGACATCATGAGTTTGCTTGTGTTCAGTTACATAATACATTAATGGGCAGAGGTGATATTATAAAAGAGACCACTTTGGAAATTTTTAATACAAAAGAAAAAGAATATTGGAACCCAGTTCCAAAAGTTTCTAAAAACCACATGGAATATGAAGTTACCTCTTCAGAGGTAGACATGTGGCAATCTTTTGACCGATCTATAGGACATCATTTTAACCTTTCAATAGATTTAAATTCGTGTACAGGTTGCGGAGCTTGTGTCATTGCATGTCATGCTGAAAATAATGTTCCAGTAGTTGGAAAAGATGAAGTAAGAAAATCAAGAGATATGCACTGGTTAAGAATTGATCGCTATTACTCATCTGGTGAAACCTTCAAAGCAGATGATCAAACTAAAGAAGATATTGATGGGTTAGGAGATTCTCTTTCTACATTTGGAAAAATGGAACAAGCCTCTGAGAACCCTCAAGTCGCTTTTCAGCCTGTGATGTGTCAGCATTGTAACCACGCTCCATGTGAAACAGTTTGCCCTGTGGCGGCATCTTCTCATGGACGTCAAGGACAAAACCACATGGCATATAATAGATGCGTTGGAACGCGCTATTGTGCTAATAACTGTCCTTATAAAGTCAGAAGATTTAACTGGTTCTTGTATAACAAAAATGATGAGTTTGACTATCACATGAATAATGATCTAGGTCGAATGGTATTAAACCCTGATGTAGTTGTAAGATCAAGAGGAGTAATGGAAAAATGCTCTTTTTGTATTCAAATGACTCAAAAGGCAATCCTAGATGCTAAACTAGAGGGGAGACAAATTAAGGATGGAGACTTCAAATGCGCTTGCTCAGATGCATGTTCCACTGGAGCTATGGTATTTGGAGATATTAACGATAAATCTAGTAAAATTGCTGCTCTAAAAGAGGATGAAAGAATGTATCATTTACTAGAACAAGTAGGTACAAAACCTAATGTTATGTATCAGACCAAAGTTAGAAATACAGAGCAAACCTAAGAATTAGAAAAACAATCGTATGGCATCTCATTACGAAGCACCTTTAAGAAAACCATTAGTAACTGGTGATAAGTCCTATCACGATGTTACTGTGGATGTGGCTGCACCGGTAGAAGGTAAAGCCAATAGACAATGGTGGATTGTTTTCGGTATTTCACTCACTGCATTCCTATGGGGATTAGGGTGTATTACCTATACTATTGGTACTGGGATTGGAACTTGGGGATTAAATAAAACAGTTGGTTGGGCCTGGGATATCACCAACTTTGTTTGGTGGGTAGGGATTGGTCACGCAGGGACCTTAATCTCTGCAGTCCTTTTGATTTTTCGACAAAAATGGAGAATGGCGATTAACCGTTCTGCTGAGGCTATGACTATTTTTTCTGTAATTCAGGCAGGATTATTTCCTATAATTCACATGGGTCGACCTTGGTTGGCTTATTGGGTTTTACCCATTCCGAATACTTTTGGCTCACTTTGGGTAAATTTCAATTCCCCATTACTTTGGGATGTTTTTGCGATCTCAACTTATTTGTCTGTATCACTGGTTTTTTGGTGGACGGGACTATTACCTGATTTTGCAATGATTCGAGATAGAGCCATTAAGCCATTTAAAAAGAAAATATACAGTCTATTGAGTTTTGGCTGGTCAGGAAGGGCAAAGGATTGGCAAAGATTTGAAGAAGTCTCATTAGTTTTGGCGGGGTTGGCGACGCCTCTTGTACTATCTGTTCATACCATTGTATCATTTGACTTTGCCACTTCTGTTATTCCTGGATGGCATACTACTATTTTCCCTCCTTACTTTGTAGCTGGAGCAATTTTCTCTGGTTTCGCAATGGTTAATACCCTTCTAATAATAATGAGAAAAGTATCCCATCTGGAAGATTATATTACTATACAGCATATTGAATTGATGAATATTGTTATTATGATTACAGGTTCAATTGTTGGTGTTGCCTACATAACTGAGTTGTTTATAGCTTGGTATTCAGGAGTGGAGTACGAACAATATGCGTTTTTAAATAGAGCTACTGGACCCTATTGGTGGGCTTATTGGTCGATGATGACCTGTAATGTCTTTTCACCTCAGTTTATGTGGTTCAAGAAGCTTAGAACTAGTATTGTTTTTTCATTCATTATATCTATTGTTGTTAATATTGGTATGTGGTTTGAGCGATTTGTAATTATTGTCACTTCCTTGCACCGAGATTATCTTCCATCTTCTTGGACGATGTTTTCTCCAACTTTTGTAGATATAGGCATTTTTATAGGGACAATTGGGTTTTTCTTTGTACTCTTTTTACTTTATGCTAGAAATTTTCCTGTGATTGCTCAGGCAGAAGTAAAGAGTATACTGAAGTCCTCTGGAGAAAAATATAAAAAATTAAGAGACAATAAATGAGCAGTAATAAGGTAATACACGCTTTATATGATGATGATGACATATTGTTATCTGCGGTCAAATCAATCAAAGAGGGTAAATACCATATTGAAGAAGTTTACACTCCTTTTCCTGTCCATGGACTTGATAAAGTATTGGGACTCGCTGAGACAAGAATCTCTATTATGGCTTTTATTTATGGTTGCATTGGATTTTCTGTCTCAATTTTGATGATGAATTATATAATGATAGAGGATTGGCCACAAAATATAGGGGGGAAACCTAGTTTTTCATATATCGAGAATATGCCAGCATTTGTTCCAATTATGTTTGAATTGACTGTGTTTTTTGCAGCTCACTTAATGGTGATTACTTTTTACTTAAGAAGCAAACTGTGGCCTTTTAAGGAAGCTGAAAATCCGAATCCTTTAACTACTGACGATAAGTTCTTAGTTGAAATTGAATTACTTAATAACGAAAAAGAGCTAAAGGCATTGCTAAAAAAAACAGGAGCAATTGATATTAATATTATACAGAAACAGGACGATCATGAATAGAATTACCTACTTATCGATTTTGATTATTATTCTATTGGGAGTTCAATCCTGTTATAATCCTTCAAAACCAAACTATCAGTATTTTCCTAATATGTATGAGCCTGTAGGTTATGAGACCTACGCAGACTCAGATGCGTTTGCCAATGGTATAGAGGCTCAGCTTCCCGTTGAGGGGACCATTAATAGAGGTTGGCAACCATATGATTTTCCAGATAGTAATGAGGGCTATGAGGCTGCTAAAGCCAACTTAATTTCCCCTTTAGAAGTCAGTGTTGATCATCAAAAACAAGGTAAGGACCTTTATGGAATTTATTGTGCCGTATGTCATGGAGACAAAGGAGATGGCCAGGGAATATTGATGACAAGAGAAAAATATTTAGGAGTACCAAGCTATGCGGATCGAGAAATAAATCCAGGAAGCATCTATCACGTTTTAATGTATGGTAAAAATGCAATGGGTTCTCATGCGGGTCAAGTTAACGCAACGGAAAGATGGCAAATTGCTCAACATGTAATGCAATTGAGACAAAACCTTATAAAAAAATAATTTATTAACGGTATGTATAAATTCACAAATAAATTAAGAAACCTTTCCATCATTCTGATGGTAGCTGGATTTTTGGGTTTGACTTATGGGTTTTTAACTGCTCCAAAAACTATAAAAGATGCGCAGGCTGTGGTTGATGATAAGCATCATGGAGATGGACATGGAGCAAGTCATGGAGAAGCTACTCCTGATAGTGATCATAAAGAATCTCATACAGATGATAAACATCATCATCAGGCTTCAGCTCACGGAGAACAAGATGGTAATGATCATAGTCAAGAACATGGTGGTGATCACCATGGTGAACATTTATTACACCAATTACAAAATAAGCCATGGGCTGCCCTTTACGTTGCGGCTTTCTTTTTTATGATGATCGCTCTTGGAACACTTGCATTCTATGCCGTAAATCGTGCAGCTCAAGCAGGATGGTCTCCCGCGCTCTTTAGGGTAATGGAAGGAATTACCGCATACTTATTACCAGGTGCATTGATTGTATTTGTTATTTTAGGGCTATCCGGAATGCACTTCAATCACTTATTTATCTGGATGGATCCAGAGGTCGTAGCTCATGATAAATTAATTCAAGGGAAAGTGGGTTTCCTTAACGTTCCAGGCTTTTTGATTCGATCACTAATCTATATTTCAGGATGGGTAACTTACCGTTATTTTTCTAGAAAATTCTCTCTGGCTCAAGATAAGGCTCAAGATATTTCTAATCACAAAAAAAACTTTAGAATCTCCGCTGGATTTCTGGTATTTTTCATTGTAACTGAATCCATGATGTCATGGGACTGGATAATGTCAATTGATCCCCACTGGTTTAGTACTTTATTTGGTTGGTATGTTTTTGCTAGTATGTTTGTATCTGGAATCACGACCATTGCATTGATAGCTATATATCTTAAGTCTAAAGGATATCTTGAGAAGGTTAATGACAGTCATATTCACGACCTGGGAAAATTTATGTTCGGGGTGAGTATTTTTTGGACGTATTTGTGGTTTTCACAATTTATGCTGATATGGTATTCGAATATTCCTGAAGAGGTAACTTATTTTATTACAAGGATTGAGGACTATAAAATTCCTTTCTTTGGAATGGTAGTTATGAACTTCATTTTCCCCCTATTGATTTTGATGAATAGTGACTATAAGAGAGTAAATTATATCATTGTGATGACTGGTATTGTCGTTTTATTGGGTCACTATATTGACGTTTTCAATATGATTATGCCCTCAGCAGTAGGGGATCAGTGGTTTATTGGAATAGCTGAGATAGGAGGATTTTTATTCTTCTTGGGCCTATTTATTTTTATTGTATTTAAAGAAATTTCGAAAGCACCTCTTCATGCTGTTGGAGATCCACTCATGGGTGAGAGTGAGCGCTTTCATTATTAATAATTAATGGTTTAGATAAATGACGATTTTATTGACAATTACGGTTTTGGTTTTAATTTCGATTTCCATTTGGCAAATCACTAAAATATTTGAGTTGTCTCAACCAAAAAAAGTCAACACACAAGTCGCCGATGATAATGATAATCAATGGAATGGACAGCTGATGTTTGCCTTTTTAATCTTTATTTATGGCATTACATTGTTTTCTTTCTGGAGGTGGGGAGACGTAATGTTACCTAATTCCTCATCAGAACATGGTGTTGAATATGATAATCTTCTCTGGATTTCATTTGCTATTATCTTTTTTACTCAGACCATAACCCAAGGATTATTACACTATTTTGCCTACAAGTATAGAGGAGAGAAAGGGAAAAAAGCACTATTTTACTCAGATAATGACCGTCTTGAAGCTATCTGGACTATTATTCCAGTTTTTGTGCTTGCAGGTTTAATTTTATATGGTTTATATACTTGGACGGACATAATGACGGTCGAAGAAAATGAAGAAGCTTTAGTCGTTGAACTGTATGCTCAGCAGTTCAATTGGAAAGCAAGATATGCTGGAGATGACGGGGTTTTGGGCGATGCTAATGTTCGGTTTTTACAAGACTTTGAAGGGAAGAATTTAGTTGGAATTGATGCGACCGATCCTAACGGATTTGACGATGTTGTAGTTCAGGAATTACATTTACCTGCAGGGAGAGAAGTAATTTTTAAAATGCGTTCTCAGGATGTTCTCCATTCTGCTTACATGCCTCACTTTAGGGCACAGATGAACTGTGTTCCTGGAATGATTACTGAATTTGCTTTTACCCCAACAGTCACAACTGAGGAAATAAGACAAACTGATGCTATGAGAGCTAAGGTAAAAAAGATTAATAAAATTAGAAGAGAAAATAGTGAAGCATTACTTGCTAAAGGTGAAGAACCATTAGAACCATATGTTTTCGATTATTTGTTACTTTGTAATAAGATTTGTGGAGCATCCCATTACAATATGCAAATGAAAATAATTGTCGAGACTCCACAAGAATTTGAAAAATGGATGACTGATCAGCAAACTTTTGCTGAGTTCATCCAATAATTAATTAAATAAATTTAGATTATGTCAACAGCAGCAGCGCATTTAGATGAAGAGGATCACGGACATCATCACAAAGAAACTTTCATCACTAAATATGTATTCAGTCAAGATCATAAAATGATCTCCAAACAGTATCTTATTACTGGGCTTTTTATGGGGATTATTGGTATAGCAATGTCATTGTTATTCCGTATGCAACTTGCTTGGCCTGAACAACCTATGGGTATTATGTCAGCCCTTTTAGGTAAATGGGCTCCAGATGGAGTTATGGATCCAAATGTGTATTTAGCATTGGTAACTATTCATGGTACTATCATGGTTTTCTTTGTATTAACAGCAGGATTGAGCGGTACTTTTAGTAACCTGTTAATCCCATTACAAATTGGAGCAAGAGACATGGCCTCTGGTTTATTGAACATGATTTCATATTGGTTATTTTTTATTTCCAGTGTTATTATGGTTGCATCCTTGTTTGTTGAAGCAGGACCTGCAGCTGCTGGGTGGACAATATATCCTCCGCTGAGTGCTTTGCCTCAAGCACAACCAGGATCAGGATTAGGAATGACCTTGTGGCTAGTCTCAATGGCAATTTTTATTGCTTCCTCACTTTTGGGGTCACTAAATTATATTGTTACCGTATTAAACTTAAGAACTAAAGGTATGACTATGAGTCGTTTACCTTTAACAATATGGGCATTTTTTGTCACTGCAATTATTGGGGTAGTTTCTTTTCCAGTTTTATTATCCGCGGCACTTTTATTAATTATGGATAGAAGTTTTGGCACCTCTTTCTTCTTGTCCGATATTTTTATTCAAGGTGAGGTTTTACATTATCAGGGAGGATCACCTGTTTTATATGAACATTTATTTTGGTTCCTGGGCCATCCTGAGGTATATATAGTATTACTTCCAGCATTGGGAATTACATCCGAAATTATAGCTACTAATTCCAGAAAACCCATCTTCGGTTATCGCGCTATGGTTGCTTCGATTTTAGCAATTGCTTTTTTGTCTACAATTGTATGGGGACATCATATGTTTATATCTGGAATGAATCCATTCTTAGGCTCTGTATTTACATTTACTACATTATTGATTGCGATTCCTTCGGCTGTAAAAGCCTTTAATTATATTACCACGCTTTGGAAAGGAAATTTACAACTTAATCCTGCAATGTTATTTTCTATTGGCCTTGTTTCTACCTTCATATCTGGAGGATTAACAGGTATTATTCTTGGTGATAGTACTTTAGATATAAATGTACATGATACATATTTTGTCGTAGCACATTTTCATTTAGTAATGGGAATTTCAGCTCTTTATGGACTATTTGCTGGTGTTTATCATTGGTTTCCTAAGATGTTTAAACGTATGATGAATAAAAATCTAGGCTATTTACATTTTTGGGTTACTGCTATTTGTGCTTATGGGGTATTTTTCCCCATGCATTTTATAGGCATGGCAGGATTGCCCCGAAGGTATTACACTAACACGGCTTTTCCTTATTTTGACGATTTAGCAAATATAAATATTGTGATAACCGTTTTTGCACTAATTGCTGGAGCTGCGCAATTGGTTTTCCTTTATAATTTCATTCATAGTATTTTCTATGGTAGACCAACTGAGCAAAATCCATGGCGCTCTAATACGCTTGAATGGACTGCACCTATCGAGCACATACATGGAAATTGGGAAGGCAAAATTCCTGAAGTTCATCGTTGGGCTTATGACTATTCAAAACCCGGACAAGAAGAAGATTTTGTTCCTCAGCATATTCCTTTAAAAGAAGGCGAAGAAGAACTTCAGCATTAACTCTATATTTATTTAAAAGAAAGAGCTACTGTTTGGTAGCTCTTTTTGTTTTTAGACTAAAGTAAGAATCATTTATCTTTGTTTGAGATGAACGAATTTTTAGACCCTTCTGGAAATGAACAAACACCAGAAGAAAAGGACATAGATAGAGCATTACGCCCAATAAGTTTTGATGATTTTTCAGGTCAAGAAAGTATTTTAGAAAATCTTAAGGTTTTTGTAGCTGCGGCTAATCAAAGAGAGGAAGCACTTGACCACACTCTTTTTCACGGCCCACCTGGATTAGGGAAAACAACGTTAGCTTATATCTTAGCCGGTGAATTAGATGTTGGAATCAAAATGACTTCTGGTCCAGTGCTTGATAAACCAGGAGACTTGGCAGGACTTTTAACAAATCTCCAATCCAGAGATATTCTATTCATTGATGAAATCCATCGATTAAGCCCTATAGTCGAGGAATACCTGTATTCAGCTATGGAGGATTATAAAATTGATATTATGATTGAAACAGGGCCCAATGCACGGACTGTTCAGATAAATTTAAATCCTTTTACCTTAGTTGGTGCAACTACTCGTTCTGGCTTATTAACTGCTCCCATGAGAGCGCGTTTTGGTATAACAAATCGATTAGAATATTACAATACCGAACTTCTTTCTGCTATTGTTGAAAGAAGTGCTTCAATCCTGGATGTTAAAATTAAAAATGATGCTGCCATCGAAATAGCTGGTAGAAGTAGAGGCACTCCAAGAATCGCTAATGGACTTTTAAGAAGAGTTAGAGACTTTGCTCAGATTAAAGGAGATGGTAAAATTGATATTGATATTACAAAGTATTCATTAAAAGCTTTGAACGTTGATGCATTTGGACTAGATGAAATGGACAATAAAATTTTGACTACTCTTATAGACAAATTTAAGGGAGGTCCAGTGGGTATAACTACTCTAGCTACTGCAGTGTCCGAAAATGGGGAAACGATTGAGGAGGTCTATGAGCCTTTTTTAATTCAGGAGGGCTTTATTGTAAGAACACCAAGAGGAAGAGAGGTTACCGAGCTTGCATATAAACATTTGGGAAGGATTAGAGGCAATCAGGAGGGATTATTTTAAAATGAATCTATGGATTACTCTCAATTAATTAAGACTGAAGCTAAAAAGTTAGGTTTCCTTTCTTGTGGTATTTCCAAAGCTGAATTTTTAGAAGATGAGGCTCCTCGTTTGGAACGTTGGTTAAAAGATGGTAAACATGGCAAAATGGCTTATATGGAAAACCATTTTGATAAACGCCTTGATCCACGTTTACTTGTTCCAGATGCTAAAAGCATAATTTCTCTGTTGTTAAATTACTACAATCCTTTGGACCAATTAGATGGTGCTCCTAAGATATCTAAGTATGCTTATGGTAAAGATTACCACCATGTCATTAAGGATAAACTCAAACAACTTTTTCAAATCATCAATAATGAAATTGGTGAGGTTAGTGGAAGGGTATTTGTAGATTCTGCTCCTGTAATGGAAAAATCTTGGGCTGTAAGAAGCGGGTTAGGTTGGCAAGGAAAAAATACCAATCTTATTTCGAAAAAGGCTGGATCTTTTTTCTTTATAGCAGAATTGATTGTTGATTTAGAACTGGAATATGATACTCCTGTAACTGATCATTGTGGAACCTGTACGGCATGTATAGATGCTTGCCCTACGGAGGCGTTGACTCCTTATCATATTGATGCAAGTAAGTGTATCTCATATCTGACTATTGAGCTAAAAGATCAAATTCCAACCGCGTTTAAAAACAAAATGGATGATTGGGCTTTTGGTTGCGATGTTTGTCAGGATGTATGTCCATGGAACCGTTTTTCAAAGCAACATAATGAACCTCTTTTTAGTCCAAATTCTGAGGTAATAAACTATACTAAAAAGAATTGGGAGGAAATTACACAAGAAACTTTCAATATTATTTTTAAAAATAGTGCAATCAAAAGAACTGGTTTCAACGGGTTTAAAAGAAATATTTCTTTTTTAAAGGAATGATTTTTTAGTCTTTTATAATTCAAGGGATAAATAAATGCTGTTTTACTACTTTTGAACTAGAAGAATTTATCAATGAACAAAAACCAGCGAAGACGTCAAGCTTTAGTATATCATGCCAAACCCCAACCTGGAAAAATTGAAGTTATTCCTACTAAGAGTTATAGAACTCAGCGTGATCTTGCGTTGGCATATTCCCCTGGAGTTGCGATTCCTTGTCAGGAAATTGACAAAAAAGTTGATAATATTTATAAATATACTAATAAAGGAAATTTAGTAGCCGTTATTTCAAATGGAACTGCTGTTTTAGGGCTTGGAGATATTGGTCCAGAGGCATCTAAGCCAGTAATGGAAGGTAAAGCTTTATTATTCAAAATCTTTGCAGACATTGATGTTTTTGATATTGAAATCAACGAAAAAGACCCAAAAAAATTTATTGAAGTAGTAAAAGCTATTGCCCCTACTTTTGGAGGAATCAACCTTGAAGACATCAAGGCCCCTGAGGCATTTGAAATTGAGGATTGCCTTAAGAAGGAATTGGACATTCCCTTGATGCATGATGATCAACATGGAACAGCTATAATTTCCTGTGCCGCACTTATTAACGCTCTTGAACTAACCAATAAAAAAATTTCGAAAGTTAAAATAGTCATTTCTGGTGCTGGTGCTGCAGCAATTTCATGCACTAGGCTTTACCAATCCTTTGGAGTGGCAAAAGAAAATATTGTTATGTTAGATAGTAAAGGGGTAATTAAGAAATCTAGGAAGAATCTAACTCCTCAGAAAGCAGAATTCGCTACCGACAGAAATATTGACACACTCTCTGAAGCCATGAAGGGAGCAGATGTCTTTGTTGGATTGTCCCAACCCAATATTGTTGATCAATCCATGCTATTATCTATGGCAAATGATCCTATTGTGTTTGCAATGGCTAACCCTAACCCTGAGATTGATTATAATCTGGCTTGTCAAACACGAGCCGATATTATTATGGCAACAGGCAGGTCAGATCATCCCAATCAAGTAAATAATGTGTTAGGTTTTCCTTTCATCTTTAGAGGAGCTTTAGATGTCAAAGCTACAAAGATCAATGAGGCCATGAAGATGGCAGCGGTCAAGGCGCTAGCAGCCTTAGCTAAAGAATCTGTTCCTGAACAAGTCAATATTGCTTATGAGGAAACTAAGCTTAACTTTGGTAAAGATTATATTATTCCAAAACCATTTGACCCCCGACTAATTGTCGAGATACCGCCATCTGTAGCCAAAGCAGCTATTGCCTCTGGAGTTGCTAGAGAGGAAATCAAGGATTGGGAAGAATATAAGGGCAGATTAGCAGAGCGACTTGGGGGTCACCAGAAAATCTTGAGGATGATTCACGATCGAGCCAAATCAGCTCCAAAAAGAATAGTATTTGCTGAGGCAGACCAATTAGATGTTATTAAAGCAGCCCAAATCATTTATGAAGAGGGTATTGGAATCCCCGTTTTACTTGGTAATAAGGAGGTTATTTTGAATCTTATGGAGTCTATCGATTTCATGGATAAAATTACTATAATTGACCCTAAAACCGACGAATACAAAGAAAGCAGAGAGGAGTATGCAAATGCTTTTTGGGAAAGTCAAAAAAGAAGGGGTAAAACCCTATATGAATGCAATAGTCTTCTTCGTGAACGCAACTACTATGCAGCAATGATGGTAAGAGAAGGAGAAGCAGATGCAATGCTCTCAGGGTTTTCCAGGAAATATCCTGCTGTAGTAAAGCCAATTTTTGAAGTGATGGGAAAGTTTAAAGGTGTTAACCGTGTCGCAGCTACCAACTTGATGCTTACCAAAAGAGGGATGTTATTTTTATCTGATACTTCAATCAATGTAAATCCAACTGCAAAGCAATTAGCCAGAATAGCCCATATGACCTCTCAAGCTGTAAAACTGTTTGGTGTTGAACCCGTAATTGCACTTTTATCGTATAACAATTTTGGTTCATCCCCTTTCCCAGAGGCAAAAAAGGTTTCTGAAGCAGTTGAATATTTACACCGAATGCACCCTGACTTGATTGTAGATGGACCAGTACAATCTGATTTTGCTTTAAATAACGAAATGCTGGAAGAACGATTCCCTTTTTCTATTCTCAATAAAAGAAGAGTAAATACTTTGATCTTTCCAAATCTAGATTCTGCTAATATTACTTATAAAATCATTAAGGAATTAGACAACACTCTCTCTATTGGACCAATTTTAATGGGGCTAAAGCACCCTGCTCACATTCTTCAATTGGGTGCTTCAGTTGATGAAATCGTTAATATGTCTGCTATTGCAGTAATTGATGCACAAGAAAAACAAAAAATGAAATACAGTAAATGATAACACAAATTAAAGGAAGACTTTTAGAAAAAACACCCACCTATCTAGTGATCGATTGCAATGGCATTGGTTATGAAGTTAATATATCACTTAATACTTTTTCTAGTTTATCGTCTGAGGAAAATATTCAACTCTTTACACATTTACAAATTAGGGAGGATGCACATATTTTATATGGATTTTTTACAGCTATTGAAAGGGCAGTTTTTAGGCTACTTATTGGTGTTTCTGGGATCGGAGCTAGTACTGCAAGAACGATGCTCTCCTCGTTAACACCCTCTGAAATTCAAGAAGCTATTCTTTCAGAAGATGTACCTAAAATTCAAGGAGTTAAAGGGATTGGACTTAAAACTGCACAGCGAGTTATTATCGAGTTGAAAGATAAGATAAAAACTTTATATGGGATTGAGGAAATTCCTGTTATGAAGAGCAATACAATTAAAGAAGAAACGTTATCAGCATTGGAGGTTCTTGGTTATTCGAGAAAATCCTCTCAAAAAGTTGTTGATAATCTCATTCAAGGGAATCCTGATAGTACAATTGAAGATCTAATCAAAGGTGCCTTGAATAAACTTTAAGACCCTTTGATTTGTAGGAAAGAAAGTAAATATATTTTATTCAAATTTCAACTTCTTTTCCTGTTTTTGGCCTCTACAGTCAATGTAGCAAAAGCTCAGGATGAGTCAAGCTATGATTTGTCCAAAATAAAAATAACAACTTCATCTAGCATTGTTTCCAAATACACTTATGATCCTGAAACTGGGATGTATATCTATATTCAGTCTATAGATGATTATCCTATAAATGCACCCTTGGTATTATCTCCAAAAGAGTTTCAAGCTATGGCACTAAGTCAACAGATGAAAGGTTATTTTCAAGAAAAAATAGCGACTTTGTCAGGGAATTCAGCTAACCTCAGCGAAAGTCAAAAAAATCTGCTTCCAGAGGTATATGTAAACAGTAAATTTTTTCAATCAATTTTTGGTGGCAACACAATAGATATTGTTCCTCAGGGTTCTGTTGGAATTGATTTGGGAGTACGTTTCCAAAAAAATGATAACCCAGCCGCATCTCCAAGAAATAGAAGAAGTTTCGGCTTTGATTTTGATCAAAGAATCAGCTTAAGTCTACTGGGTAAAATAGGAGAGCGCCTTCAGATTACCGCCAATTATGATACAGAATCTACTTTCGATTTTCAGAATTTGGTAAAAATTGAATTCAACCCCCCTAGATTGGCTGATACTTCTGAGATTATTCCGGATATAAATAACCCTAGTTTATCTGCTGCAGCTAATAAAATTATAGATCTCGGTCAAAAGATATCCAATACTAAACAAAAGATAGGTGACTATCAAAGTACTTTAAACGATGCCAAACGAAAGATAATGGATTTAAAATCCAAAGCAGACAGTTTTTCAAAGGAGGGCTTAATGGGGGTAGGAGATAATGTAACTGACTTCTTGAACGGAAAAGTAACTGAGGATGCCATACTTCAAAATATTAGTATTGGAAATATTAGTATGCCACTAAATAGTAACCTTATAAGAGGCGCGCAAAGTTTATTTGGCGTGAGGACAGATTTAAAATTTGGAAGAACCAATATAACAGGGGTTTTCTCTGAGCAACGCTCTCAATCTCAAAATGTCATTGCTCAAGGGGGTGGGACACTTCAAGAATTTAATATTTTCGCACTTGATTATGAGGAGGACCGACACTACTTTTTAGCGCAATATTTCCGGGACAATTATGATAAATTTCTTCAGAACTACCCTTACATCAATTCTCCCATTCAAATTACTAGAATTGAGATTTGGATTACCAATCGTGGTTCTCAAACAACTAATATCCGAAATATTGTTGGCTTTCAAGACCTTGGAGAAAGTGACCCCTCTAAAACATTACTGGACGATGAAATACAAAACTTCTTTACAGGAAAAATTCCGTTATCCCCTCCCTCAAATGATAATAATTATCTTAATCCAGAGGCTATTGACAAGGAGGGAATTCTCAAAGCAGCAATCCGAGACATTGCTGGTGTATCCAATGCTTTTGGTGTTTACAAAAAATATTTTGATGAAGGTTTTGATTATGCAGTATTAGAAAGTGCCAGGAAACTAAATGCAAATGAATTTAAATTCCATCCACAGTTAGGATATATTTCATTAAATCAACGTTTGAGTAATGATGAGGTTTTGGGAGTTGCATTTCAATATACTTTCAGAGGAAAAGTCTATCAAGTAGGAGAGTTTGCAAATGGTGGGGTATCAGGAACTAACTTAGTACAAAACCAGACCACTCAGTCTCAGGTGGTTAATAGCAATAATTTGGTTGTAAAATTATTAAAGAGTAATATCACTGATGTACGTCAGCCCATATGGGATCTGATGATGAAAAATATATATAATACGGGGGCATATCAATTGGCTCAGGAGGATTTTAGACTTAATATTTTATACTCAGATCCTTCACCGATAAATTATTTAACCCCGGTTGATAAAGCCATATGGCCTGAGCAGATGAAGGATCGCATCCTGCTAAATACATTTAACTTAGACAAACTAAATTTTTATCAAGACCCACTACCGGAGGGGGATGGTTTTTTTGATTATATACCTGGGGTGACTATCGAACCCCAATATGGAAGAATTATTTTCCCTTCAGTTGAACCGTTTGGAGAATTCCTTTTTGAATTATTAGATGATCCCAATTCTCAAAAGGAAAATTATGGAAATATTACAACTTATAACTCCAATCAAAAGCGCTATGTTTTTACTGAGATGTACACCAAAACTAAAGCAGCAGCACTAGAAGATACCGAGAAAAATAAGTTTCTATTAAAAGGACGTTATAAATCAGAAGGTGGAGATGGAATCCCAATTGGAGCTTTTAATGTCCCCAGAGGTTCTGTTAAAGTTACCGCAGGAGGAAGGGTATTGAGAGAGGGCATTGATTATACTGTAAATTATGCTATTGGACGTGTAAAAATTATTGACCCTGCTATACAAGCATCCAATATTCCTATAAACATATCAGTGGAAAATAACTCATTTTTTAATCAACAGAATAAAAGATTTTCTGGTATGAATGTCATCCACAAATTAAACGATAAGGTTGTTATTGGTGGAACTCTACTAAATTTAAGTGAAAATCCACTAACACAAAAAGCAAATTATGGAACTGAGCCAGTTAACAATACCATGATTGGATTCAATACTAATTTTTCAACTGAAATCCCATTATTTACCCGCTTAGTCAATAAAATTCCCACTATTAAGACCAATGTACCTTCTTTGCTTTCTTTCCGAGGTGAACTAGCTCATTTAATTGCTGGAAAACCAAAAAATACTCAGCTTAATGGGGAAACAAATGTATATATCGACGACTTTGAAGGGGCGCAAACCAATATTGACATTAAAGGTTTTAACTCCTGGAAACTTTCCAGTGTCCCTTTTAAAAACTTTAAAGGTTCTGAAATAAAAGAAAACGATCTAAAATCTGGTTATGGAAGAGCAAAAATGGCTTGGTACTCGATAGATCCTATTTTCTATGCAGGAGGAAGACCGTCAGGAATTAATAATGATGATGTGTCACTAAACACTACACGTAGAATATTTATTAAAGAAATTTTTCCAGAGCAAGACTTGGTCCAAGGAACAACTACTGTCCAAAATACTCTCGATTTGGCCTATTTTCCCCTAGAAAAGGGTCCCTATAATAATGCCACAAATGAAGAATTTGAGGGTTCGATAGCTGAAAATTGGGCGGGAATTATGCGTCCAATTAATTCTACCAATTTTGAGATGTCTAATGTAGAGTTTATTGAATTTTGGTTGTTGGATACCTTTAGTGATTTGGAAACCCAAGAAGATGATTTAGGGGACCTTTATTTTCATTTGGGAAACATATCAGAGGATATACTCAAAGACGGACGCAAACAGTTCGAAAATGGTTTGCCAGGAAATAATGGCCAGAATCTAGTTTATTCAACACCTTGGGGAGAAGTTCCCTCCACTCAGTCATTGCTTTACGCATTTAATACTGTTCCTGAGGATAGGGCAGCTCAGGATTTGGGTTTTGATGGGCTTAATGATCAAGAAGAACGTTTAATATATAATAATGGACCTCTAGAAGATCCTGCAGGGGACAACTACGAATTCTTTGTTTCGTCAAAAGGAGGAGTCTTAGATCGATATAAGAATTATAATGGGTCCCAAGGAAACTCCCCTGTTTCTTTCTCAGATACTAACAGAGGGAATACCACTGAACCTGATTCTGAGGACATAAATCGAGATCAGAGTATGAATACCATTGATAGCTATTTCGAATACCGCATTCCTATTTCAAAAAAAATGGGTGTTGGAAATCATCCATTTATAACTGATGTTCGCGAAAATGTTAAAGTTAAAGTGCCGAATGGGGACGAAATAACTACCCGATGGATTCAATTCAAGATTCCCGTCCAAAAAGGGTATTATGAAGACACCCAGTTTAGTGATTATTTTGAGGCGATTAATTCTATAGAGGATTTAAGATCTATAAGGTTTATGAGAATGATCTTAAAAGGTTTTTCTAAGCCTACTGTATTGCGGTTTGGTACTTTAGACTTGGTTAGAGGAGATTGGCGTAGGTATAATCAAAATCTAAATGATGATCTTCCTAAAAATAAAAATACAACCGTTGACATCAGTACAGTAAACATTTTAGAAAATGAAAATCGAATCCCTGTAAATTATATTTTACCACCAGACATTGAGAGAGAACAAGTGAATAACAACAATACAATCGTAAGGCAAAATGAACAATCTATGTCATTTAGGGTTTGTGATTTACAGCCTAAGGATTATCGTGCAGTTTATAAAAACGTTAATGTTGATATTCGACAATATCAAAAACTTAAGATGTTCATCCATGCTGAGTCAATCCCTGGTCAAGAGTCCCTTCCTGGAGAAGGATCAGCTGACGAATTCGATCGACGACTGGTTGCATTTATAAGACTAGGGACTGATTTTAAAGATAATTTTTACCAAATTGAAGTTCCGCTTAAGCCAACTGAGTACTCTGAAAGTAATGGAAACAGACTAACTGCACAGGCTGTTTGGCAGCCAGAATCTAACTCCATAGATGTACCCATAAAACTTCTCGCTAAGCTAAAGGCAGCCGCTATAAACAATGGAAGTATTGGTCGCCTATCCTATTTTGATGAAGAACTAAATCCAGTTGGAGAATTCTCACCAATTAATAGTTTACCCGGTTTTAAAAAATACAAATTTGCAGTGAGAGGGAATCCATCCCTTGGATCTATTAAAACTCTAATGGTAGGGGTAAAAAATCCCTCTCAAAAATTAGGGGACGAACTATGTGGTGAGGTCTGGTTTAATGAATTGCGGATAGCTGGAATTGATTCTCAAGGAGGGTGGGCTGCAATTGGAGCTTTAGACGCTAATCTGGCTGATTTTGCAAATGTGGCTGCCACTGCAGGAATGTCAACGATTGGATTTGGTTCAATTGACCAAAATCCCAATCAAAGTAATCGGGAGGACATGAAACAATATGATGTGATTACCAATGTTAATGCTGGTCAATTATTACCCGAAAAATGGGGATTACAAATCCCTGTAAGTTTTAATATTGGGGAAACCTTTATTACCCCTGAATACGACCCTTTCTATCAAGATATTTTACTTCAAGATCGATTAGATGCGTCAAAAAGAAGTTCTCAAAGAGACTCAATTAACCAACAAGCAATTGATTATACCAAGCGAAAAAGCATCAGTTTGATCGGTGTGAGAAAAAATAAAACTGGGGAACGTCCAACACGATTTTACAGCCCAGAGAATTTCGATTTTTCTTATGCCTTCAATCAAATGTTACACCACGATTACGAGATAGAAAGTCAAAAGGATCAAAACCTTCAGTTAGGTGCTAACTATGGCCACTCCTTTAAACCAATCGAAATCAATCCACTACGAAAAGTTCAGTTTTTAAGCCGAAAAAAATATTGGCAATGGCTTAAAGAAATTAATTTTAATGTAATGCCTAGTAGTTTGGAAATAACTTCCAATATTAACCGAAATTTTAGCAGTCAGCGTTTTAGACAAGTTTATCTAGAGGGAATAAATAGTGATGAGCAACTTCCTTTACCAGATTTACAACTGCGAAATTATTTATTTGATTGGTCTTATGCTATAAATCATAATCTTACCCGATCCATGAGATTTACTTTTACAGCAACTAACAATAATATTGTCAGAAATTTTCTAGTGGATGAACCTGGCAATGGATTTGGACGTGTAAATAAAAGTCTCGGTATATGGGATGGGATTTGGGACACCGGTCAGTCTGATCGTCACTTTCAATCTCTATCATTGAATTATAAAATTCCATTACGATTGATTCCATTTTTGAGTTTTATTGATGCAAATTATAATTATACAGGAGATTTCAGTTGGCAAAGAGGATCTAATGCTATGGCAGCGGTTACCAATGAGAATAGTCAACGGCTGGGGCAAATTAATACCATTCAAAATGCTAACACGAAAACACTTACAGGTTCAATTTCATTTAATAGGTTATACAAAATATTAGGGTTAAAATCCAATTCTAATTTACCTAATTCCTTTACCAGAACTCGAACTTTTCCAGGAAATGAAAAGTCTGAAGAAATCGAAAAAACTAAAAAAAATAATGCTTTCAAAAAGGGGACTACTATGGTTGTCGACTTACTTTCTTCAGTCAAAAGGGTACAATTCAATTATTCTGAAAACAATGGAAAGGTAATTCCAGGTTACTTGCCGAATATTGGTTTTTTCGGAACTTTGGACCCTTCATTTGGATTTACATTGGGAAGTCAAGCCGATATTAGATATGAGATCGCTAAAAGAGGTTGGTTGACGAATTTCCCTAATTTTTACGAACCTTTTGTCCAAATTAGCAATGACAAACTAAATTTATCGGCACAAATTAATCCTCTTAAAGATCTCACAATTGACCTAAATGCCGAGCGAAACCATTCCAATAATTTATCCGAAAACTACAGGATAGAGGATCAGAATTATATCTCAATGAATACCAATGAATATGGTAATTTTGGAATGTCTACTATTCTAATAAAAACAGCCTTCTCAGGTGGGACAGGAATTGTAAATAAAAACTTTCAAAAGTTTAGGGATAATCGATTGATTATTGCAAAAAGAATCGCTCAGAAAAACCTAAATGGGACGATTTTATATGATGAAGACGGATTTCCTGAAGGGTATAATAAAAATCATCAGACGATAATTGTTGCATCCTTTTTGTCAGCATATACTGGAACAAGCCCCAATAAAATTTCCTTAAACCCAATTCAATCTGCGCCATTACCAAATTGGAACCTCACTTACACTGGATTAACAAAAATTAAATCTATAGGTCGAATTTTTAACCGTTTTTCAATTTCACATGGATATCGATCCAGTTATACATTAACCAATTATCAAACAAATTTAGAATTTGATTCCTCCCAGCCATTTCAAAAAGACCGCGTTGGAAACTATATGACTTCTCGATTTTATTCTAATATTAACTTGGCAGAGCAATTCAATCCCTTAATTCGTCTGGATATTGAGCTTAAAAACTCTTTTAAAATTTTAGCTGAGTTAAGAAAAGATCGGAGCCTTTCACTTAGTTTAGACAATAGCTTGTTAACACAGCAAACAGGGAATGAATATGTAGTTGGTATGGGATATCGATTGAAAGACCTTAGAATTAGAACTCGTCTGGGCGGTAATAGAGTTACCCTTAGTGGTGATCTTAATCTCAAAGCAGATTTCTCCTACAGAAAAAATATAACACTACTTAGAAATTTGGAATACGATAACAATCAGGTTACTGCTGGACAAACACTTATGTCGATTAAATTTTCTGCGGGGTACAACTTGTCGAAAAATTTAACAAGCTTATTGTTCTATGATCATAATTTCTCAGAATTTGCTATATCGACTGCTTTTCCCCAAACATCAATTCGCTCTGGAATAACCATTCGATATAATTTTGGAAACTAAAAGTGAATTACATTACTTTGTCAAATCTAATTTTGGTAAATGAATATTCCTACAGAACTAAAGTACACTAAAGACCATGAATGGGTAAAAATAGATGGTGAAATAGCTACAATTGGTATTACTGATTTTGCTCAACAAGAATTAGGTGACATTGTTTATATTGAAATTGAATCAATTGGAGAGACATTGGATGCAGAAGAAGTTTTTGGCACTGTTGAAGCAGTTAAAACCGTTTCTGACCTTTTTATGCCATTAAGTGGAGAGGTATTAGAATTTAATACCGATTTAGAAGATACACCCGAATCTGTTAATGATGACCCTTACAAATCTGGTTGGATGATTAAAGTTAAAATTGAAGATCCAAGTCAAATATCTGACTTACTTGACTTTGATGCCTACAAACAATTAATCAAAGCTTAGAAATAAAAATCTATATCATTAAAAAAACCTTGTTTTTTATTGTTTTTTTTTTAGTTTAGCAAACTATATTTAACCCTCCATGCAGCCAAAAAAAAATGAAAAAGCCGATTTGTCCAAGAATAGTAGCTTATATTTTATTATAGGCTTATCAACTATTTTACTTTTCACATGGATAGCCATTGAATGGAAAACATATGATCGAAGTGGATATGGATATGAGGCATTGAATGTTGATGATGATGATGATGAGGATGTTCCTATAACTGAACAAATTAAAGTCCCACCACCCCCACCACCTCCACCACCTGCTCCAGAGATAATTGAAGTAGTTGAAGATGAGGAAGAGGTTGAGGAAACGGTGATTGAATCTACTGAAACAGATCAAGAAGAAATAGTTGAAATAGTTGAAGTTGAGGAAGAATTTGAAGATGTAGATGTTCCATTTGCTGTGATAGAGGATGTTCCTATTTACCCTGGCTGTGAAAGAGTTGCTAAATCAAAAAGAAGACAGTGTTTTCAAGAACAAATTAATAAGCATATTCGAAAAAATTTCAGATACCCTGAAATAGCCCAAGAAATGGGAATACAAGGCAGGGTTTATGTTAATTTTATTATTTCAAAGAACGGCTCTATTACTAATATAAGAATGCGGGGTCCAGATAAAAATCTTGAAAAAGAAGCTGCTCGAATTATAGGTAGATTACCAAAAATGACTCCAGGAAAGCAAAGAGGAAGACCTGTTCGAGTTCCATTCAGTATCCCTATTACTTTCAGACTTCAGTAACATCAACTTATTATTTTTAAAATTACATTATGGTCTTTGGTCAATGATAATTTGTAAACTATCTTTGTCTATGGAAAAACGATGATGAAGTTTTATTCTAATAGTTTACAATCTACAACCCTTAATATTGGACTGATAGTTACTGATTTTTTTCAGTTAACAAAGTTTCGTCTTGCAATTAGTGTTGTTTTTTCTTCATTAGCTGGATATTTACTAGCTGTAGATAAAATCGAAACTAATATTTTATTGGGTTTATCCTTTGGAGGCTATGCCATGGTAGGTGCGTCCAATGCTTTTAATCAATTGATTGAAAAGAATAAAGACTCATTAATGTTAAGGACACAAAATCGGCCCCTTCCTGGTGGGAGGATGACAAATACTGTTGCTATCACAATCGCCATGTTCTTGGCTGTTATAGGAGTTATAATTTTACACTATATCAATTATAAGACTGCAATTTTTGGAGCTTTATCTATATTTCTATATACCTGTGTTTACACCCCATTAAAGTCGAAAACTTCTCTAGCAGTATTTGTTGGTGCATTTCCAGGTGCCATTCCCTTCATGTTGGGTTGGGTTGCAGCTAAAGGAAGCTTTGGAATTGAACCTGGGATTCTCTTTATGATTCAATTTTTTTGGCAGTTTCCACACTTTTGGGCAATCGGTTGGATGGTGGATGAAGATTATAAAAAGGCAGGATTTAAGATGTTACCAACAGGAAGTCCAGATAAAACCACAGCATTTCTAATTGTTTTTTATTCTTTTTGGACTATTGTTGTTTCGATTTTACCCTACACTAGATACTCAGGAGATTTAAATCTATCTATCCAAGCTACTTTTGCCTTACTTACAATAGGTATTTATTTTCTCTACTTTGCTTTTAAGTTAATGCAAGAAAAAACTAAAAGTGCAGCTAGAAAACTAATGTATGCTAGTATTTTATATATCAGTTTTCTACAAATTATTTATGTTATTGATAAATGGATTTAGGAATGAGTGAGTTACAAATAAAACAAGAAAGGGCAAAAAAAATGATGCTTTGGGTAGGAATGATAAGTATGTCTATGACATTTGCTGGGTTGACAAGTGCATATGTTGTAAGTAGCACAAGAGCTGATTGGCTTTCCAAATTCGATCTACCAAGCGCTTTTACAATTAGTACTTTTTTAATTGCAACCAGCAGTTTGACGTTTTTTTTGGCTAAACAATCTCTCAATAATGGAAATAAAAAAAGAACCAAGTTATTAATATTAAGTACTCTAGGATTGGCTCTTCTTTTTGTTTATTTTCAATTTAAAGGTTTTGGAGATATTATTGATCAAGGATACTACTTTACTGGAGCAGAAAGTTCAATTACTACATCCTTTTTGTATGTATTAATTTTACTTCACTTGGCTCACCTATTTTCCGGATTAATTGTATTAATGGTTGTTTATTATCAATTGCAAAAAGGGCGCTATTTTGGATCAAATACTTTAGGTTTTGAATTGGCTCATTTGTTTTGGCATTTTCTAGATTTGTTGTGGATTTATTTGTATCTATTTATTATACTATACAGGTAAAATATATAAATTTGTAATAAATAATTTGAATTATATCTATGGAATTGACTGCAGCTGAAAAGGAGGCAAATCTTTGGTCTGGGGGCCAAAGACCCCTTAACGCGAGCTATGGAAAATTAATGATGTGGTTTTTCATTGTTTCTGATGCCTTGACTTTCTCAGGCTTCTTGGTTTCATATGGATTTTCAAGATTTAAAAACATCGACTCTTGGCCCATTGCAGACGAAGTTTTTACTCATTTCCCATTTTTACATGGTATAGACGCTCCTATGTACTATGTTGCTTTGATGACATTTATATTAATTTTTTCCTCTGTTACAATGGTTTTAGCTGTTGACGCTGGACATCATATGAATAAATCCAAAGTAACATTTTATATGCTTTTAACAATTATTGGTGGTGCAGTTTTTGTAGGTTCACAGGCTTGGGAATGGAAAAATTTTATAAAGGGAGAATATGGTGCTCTTGAAACAAAAGGAGGTCAGATTCTTCAATTTATTAATGCTGATAATGGTGAAAGAGTTTCCATTGCAGATTTTTCGATTTCAATTCCCACAGAAAGAAGTGCTCACAAAGGCAGTAATGGAGTATGGTATAAAAGTGAAGGTACTTTACCATCTTACTCTGTCAACGAAGTAGTCGAGGGATTCCAGGGGAATAAAAATCTGGTAATCAGAATTGAGAAGCTTGATACAAATGGTCAAAAAATTATTCTTTCTAGAGATGATTCTCTAGATAAAGTTGAAAATGCTGTTGCTGTAGTCGAAGGGGCTAATTTAGTTCATAATGAGTATGGAAATCGCTTATTTGCAGATTTCTTTTTCTTCATTACTGGGTTTCATGGATTTCATGTGTTTTCAGGTGTTGTAATTAATTTAATTATATTTTTCAATGTGATAATTGGAACTTATGAAAGAAGAGGGCACTATGAAATGGTTGAAAAAGTTGGTTTATATTGGCATTTTGTCGATTTAGTGTGGGTATTTGTTTTCACATTTTTCTATTTAGTTTAATAATAAATTTTTGCTTATGGCTGAAGACTTACACAAATTAGCTATTTTTAGAGGACTGTTAAAATTTAAATCAAACGTTCAAAAAATTTGGGGGGTTTTGATTTTTCTATCAATCGTAACTACAATTGAGGTCGTTCTTGGGATTTTAAAACCTGAGTTTCTACTTTCTTATTTCTTAAATATGAAATTATTGAATTGGATATTCATTATATTAACCTTGGTTAAAGCATATTACATAGCTTGGGATTTCATGCATATAAGAGATGAAAAGGGAAGTCTTCAAGGTTCTATTGTTCTTCCACTAATTATATTGATACCTTATTTAATATTCATATTAGTATTAGAGGCAGACTATATTTTTGATGTCATGAATACTGGTTTTCAAAGTTGGAACTTCTAATACGAATCTTTAACTAGCAAAAGACTTTTCATGAGTCAAAAAACAAAAAAATATTTTGTTCTCTGCATTCTTTTTATATTCCCAATAGTCATTTACCTGTTTTTTGCATCTGGTAAAAATAATTTCGCATTACTTCCAGTTTTAACTAAGAATGTCAACGAGATCAAAAACTTCAAAACTCTTTCTGGAGAAAGGATTCAATTGGAAGATAAAATTTCTATTTTAGGTTTTTGGGGAGAAGATCTTTCAGAAAAAAAAGGTGATGCTCTAAACCTCAATCAAAAGATTTATAAACGTTTTTATCAATTTAATGATTTCCAATTTGTGATGGTTTTAGAAAACGGTCAACAGAATCAGGTTAATATTTTGAAAGAAGAGCTACAAGAGGGAGTTGGGACAGATTTAGTTAAGTGGAGATTTATTTTTGGCTCTCCAGACGAAATACAAGATTTATTTGACAGTCTGAGAACTAATCAATAGGCTATCTTGATTATACATTAAAAAATCAGGAACCCTTTTAGCTTCTCCATTAAGTTTTATATACGCCAAAGGCTTTGCGGGAGCTGATCGGTTATCCTGAACGGCGGTATCACTTCTCAATTCTCAGTCAGTTGCTGAAATAAACAATAAGATGGTGGACGATGTAAAGGTAATTTTAGCAGAATACCGAAGAGCTTGGAAAAAGTACAACCAGAATTAATATGAGGAAAAATTATAAATATCTTGGATTGATCGTTATCATTATTGTCTTTGCTCTTCTTTTTATTCCAAAGATTATTGAGAGATTGAGAAGTGATACCGCCGTTCAGGATAACCGATCAGCTCCCGCAAAGCCTTTGGCGTATATAAAACTTAATGGAGAAGCTAAAAGGGTTCCTGATTTTTTAATGTATAATCAAGATAGCCTATTGATTAGTAATGAAGATTATTTAGGTAAGGTATATTTAGCAGAGTTTTTCTTTAGTCGTTGTCCTACTATTTGTCCAATAATGAATAGAAATATGAAAATTTTGGATGATAGATTTTGGAAAAGACAAGATTTTGGGATAGCCTCTTTTACTATTGACCCTGCTCATGATACTCCGATAATTTTAAAAGAATACGCTGAGAGTTATAAAGTAAAATCTAAAAATTGGCATTTTCTTAATGATAATAAAGATCAGGTGTATGAGCTAGCAAATTCAGGATTTAGTATCTTTGCAAGTATAAATCCATCACTAGCAGGCGGTTTTGAGCACCAAGGGTATTTTGCCTTGATTGATAAAAAGGGATATATAAGATCCAGAGTCGATCGCTTTGACAACCCGATCGTATATTATTCAGGAATTGACAGAGATGATCAAGAAACCCAGGGGGTAGATATGCTACTAGAGGATATTGAGCTGCTCTTAAAGGAATAAAAGTTTAGAAAATGAAAATTAATAAAGAGATTCAAGAGTCCCAAAAGTACACCAAACTAATTACCCTAATCTCAATTGCGGTTCCGGTATTGGTGGCAGTTCTTTTTACGGTAAGAATTCCCAATGTTGCATCTTTTGACTTTTTACCACCCATTTATGCTACCATTAATGCATTAACTGCGGTAATTTTAATCATAGCCTATATAGCTATAAGAAATAAAAAAATTAAACTTCACGAAAGGTTGATGAAAATTTCGATTGGTCTATCTCTGGCTTTCCTAGCCATGTATGTTGCATATCATATGACCTCCGACTCAACCCCATACGGAGGTCAAGGAATGATAAGGAACGTCTACTATTTTATTTTGATTTCTCATATCATTCTTTCGATCGGAATCATTCCAATGGTTCTTGTCACCTATGTACGTGCCATTTCAAAAAGGTTTGTACACCATAAAAAAATTGCTGTGATTACCTTTCCAATTTGGCTGTATATTGCTGTCACTGGAGTGATTGTTTATCTTATGATCTCACCCTATTATTAATATTATGAGGATTCTTTTATTTTTATTTGTAAGTCTATTGCTTTTGGGAGAAGCTTCAGCCCAGTGCTCAATGTGTAGAGCTGTATTAGAATCTGGAGATGCTCAAGAAACTGCAAAAGGAATAAATAATGGAATAATTTATTTGATGGCCATCCCCTATGTATTAGTTGCTTTTGTTGGGTATCAAATTTTTAAACTCATCAAAAAATAATGTTTAGCTAATTAAAATAAATACTGTTTCCTTTTTTAATTCAAATAAAACCTTTTGATTTTTATACAGTCAAAAAAAGGGTAATGGTATATTTTATTTAAAATACAAATCAATGATTCAAATCAGCAACCTTCATAAATCCTATAAAATGGGTTCTAATTCCTTACATGTATTAAAGGGAATTAATTTTAAAATTGATGAGGGGGAATTGGTTGCTATAATGGGCTCTTCAGGATCAGGAAAGTCAACGTTACTTAATATACTTGGGATGCTAGATATTGCTGATGAAGGTAATTACTTGCTTGATAATGTATTAATAAAAGACTTAACGGAAACTATAGCTGCCAATTACCGCAACCGATTTTTAGGCTTCGTTTTTCAATCTTTTAATCTGATCAATTATAAAAATGCATTGGAAAATGTTGCTTTGCCATTATACTATCAGGGTTTAAGAAGAAAAATCCGACAACAAAAAGCTTTAGAGTACCTCAAAAAAGTTGGCTTATTAGATTGGGCTAAGCATTTACCCAGTGAGCTTTCTGGAGGCCAAAAGCAACGCGTTGCTATTGCCAGAGCAATGGCATCAGAACCGAAAGTACTTCTTGCTGATGAGCCAACGGGTGCATTGGACTCCAATACCTCTCGTGAGGTAATGAGTCTAATTCAAAAAATCAATGACGAGGGAAAGACCATTTTAGTTGTAACCCATGAAATTGATATTGCTAAGATGTGTAAAAGAATCATAACCCTTAAAGATGGGGTCATTGTAGAAGATAAAAAAACAGATCAAATTTTATTATAAGATTATGTTTAGTAGAGACCAATGGCAGGAAATATTTGAAACTATTCGTAAGAATAAGCTTAGAACCATTCTATCTGGTTTTACCGTAGCCTTAGGGATTTTTATTTTCATTATTCTATTTGGATTTGGCAATGGATTAAAAAATAGTTTTGAACAATTTTTTCTTGACGATGCCACTAATACCCTTTGGCTATATCCGGGGGTAACTTCAAAAGCCTACCAAGGATTTAAAGACAATAGAAGAATTGAATTTGAAAATAGCGATTTAATTGATATTAAAGAAAACTTTACTTTTTTTTTAGAAAACATTACCCCAAGAATAAATAGAAGGGAGGTTTTGAGTTATAAAGGTCAATCTAATATTTATAATATGAGAGCTGTAGCTCCAGATCATCAGTATGTAGAGAAAACCATTATAATGAAAGGACGGTTTATTAATCAAAAAGATATAGACGAAAGAACTAAGAACATTACAATTGGTAGGCTAGTTGCACAAGATATATTTAAAAAGGAAGATCCTGTAGGAAAGTATATCGAAATGGGAGAAAGCGCCTTTAAAGTAGTGGGTATTTTTCAAGATAAAAGTGGAGATAGAGAGGAGCGACTCGTTTACTTGCCCTATACAACCCGACAATTAATGGAAAAAAATAATGATAAAATTGACCAGATAATTGTAAGCTATAAGCCAGAGTTAGGTTATGTTGGTGCATTGGCCTTTGAAAAACAGCTAGGTGATTTTTTTAAAAGTAAAAAAGTTATAGATCCAACAGATAAGAGTGGATTATACATAAGAAATACTACTGAAAGAGTGAGACAAAATCAGCGATTTGCTTCCACGCTTCAGATTATTGTTGCCTTTGTAGGCATTGGAACATTGATCGCAGGGATTATAGGTATTTCCAATATTATGGTTTTTGTAGTTAAGGAGAGAACTAAAGAGTTAGGTGTAAGAAAAGCCTTGGGAGCCACTCCAATTAGCATTGTTGCAATGATCTTAAACGAATCAATTTTAATTACCACACTATCTGGAATTTTTGGTTTACTTACAGGTATTTTTATGCTCAGCAGGCTGGATGATCAGTTAGAGCAATATTTTATATTAGATCCTTATGTTGATTCCCTAACGGCATTAATAGCTACTTTTCTACTCATTTTTTTTGGAGCCATTGCCGGATATATTCCCGCCAAAAGAGCAGCAAGTATCAAACCCATAGTAGCCTTGAGAGATGAATAACTTAAAAATTATTTTTGACTACGACACTTGGCAAGAGATTTATAGCTCTATCGCGAAGAACAAAACCCGAACAGTTGTTACTGTAATTGGGGTGCTATGGGGGATATTTATTTATATCACTCTCTCGGGCTCTGCAAAAGGATTGGACAATGGATTTGACCGCGAATTTCAGGATATGGCAATGAATTCGATGTTTGTTTGGCCTCAAAGCACAAGCATACCGTATGCTGGGTTTAAAATTGGCAGATCGCCACGTTTAACCATTCAAAATGTCAAAACGCTCAAGCAACAAGTTCCTGAGATTGAATATATCGCTCCAAGAAATGCCCGTGGGGTAAGGAGCGGTTCACAAGCAAGTGTAGTTTATGGTGATATTTTGAGAACTTATAATATTTATGGAGATTATCCAGAATACACTGAAATTTCCACAAAGAAAATTTATAAAGGGGGCAGGTTTATCAATAATTCTGATATAACGAACCAACGTAAAGTTTGTGTAATTGGGGAAAGGACAAAAAAAGAATTATTTGAAGAGGATGATAATCCAGTAGGGAAATTTATTAGAATAGATAACGTATATTTTAAAGTGGTTGGAGTACATAAATATAATCCAGGTGGAGGTTTTGAAACTGGTGGAGATATCTTTATTCCTTTTGAAACCTTTAGAAATCTATACAATACAGGAGACAAGGTCAATTGGTTTGTCATTGCCGCATACGATAACGCTGACGTAATTGCGGTAGAAAAAAAGGTTAAAAAGGTACTTAAGAGAATTCATAATGTATCTCCTGATGATGAAAGGGCTTTTGGTTCATTTAATTTAGGAGAACTTTATAATCGCATTAAAGGATTCGCCGATGGAATGACCTTCTTGTCTCTAGTGGTAGGAATGGCAACTATTATTGCTGGTGTGATCGGTATAGGTAATATCCTTTTAATATCCGTTAAGGAAAGAACTAAAGAGCTGGGAGTCAGACGAGCACTAGGGGCTACGCCAGGAGAGGTGAGGATTCAGATTGTTTTAGAATCTATTTTCTTGACATTGATTGCAGGAGTTTTAGGGATAATTTTAGGCGCAGTTACTTTGGCGACTATCAATTTTTTTACTCAAGACTTAGCTGATTTTCCATATACTAATCCAACCGTTCCAACTCCATTGGTTTTGGGAGCGCTATTGATCATGACTGTCATGGGAACACTAATAGGGTTAATTCCTGCACAGCAAGCGGTAAGTATAAAACCTATAGATGCACTTAGAGAAGAATAATTAATAACACCTAATATGAAAATTTTAAAAAATACAGCAATTGCATTCTTGTTTTTTGGAATGGCATTTGCTATGGGATACTTTATCAAAACCAATGCTATATCACTAATTGAATATGAAACCAAAACTCCCGAAATTTTATCTATTGAAAATAAAACAGTAGTAACTGGAAAGGTTATTCCTGAAGATGAGGTTGAGATTAAACCTCAAATATCAGGTATTATCGAAAAACTTTTTGTCGAAGAAGGAGATTTAGTTGTTAATGGAGCCCTTTTAGCCAAGGTGAAAGTCGTTCCAAATGAACAATCACTAAATTCTGCTAAAGGGAGACTTTCAAACGCTAAGCTTGTTTTGAGAAACGCTGAGGTCGAATACAATAGAAATAAGCTACTTTTTGATAAAGAGATTATTTCAAGACAAAATTTTGATAATGTAGAACTAAGTTATAACCAAGCAAAACAAAATGTTGAAAATGCAAAATCTGATCTTGAGATTATTCAATTGGGTTCTACTGGGGGTTCTAAAATTGCAAATACAAACATTAGGGCGATTGTTCCAGGAACTATTTTAGAAATACCAGTTAAAGAAGGAGACCAAGTAATTGAGAGTAATACTTTTAACGCAGGAACAACGATCGCGACCGTCGCGGATCTTAATAAAATGATTTTTGAAGGAAAAGTAGATGAGGCTGAAGTTGCCAAATTGAAAATTGATATGCCTCTTAAAGTCACACTTGGAGCAATAGAGAATAAAGAGTTTGATGCCCAATTAAAATTTATTGCCCCGAAGGGAAATGAGGAGCAAGGGACAGTTCAGTTTAAGGTTGAAGGAGAAGTATTTCTTGATGATTCGGTTTTTGTTCGAGCAGGTTATAGTGCAAATGCCTCTTTACTTCTTGAGAAAAAAGACAGCGTCATGAGTATTCCAGAGGCACTTCTGCAATTTGACAGGGAGACAAATAAACCCTATGTTGAAATCAAAGATGAAAAAGGAAAGTTTGTTCGAAAAAAAATAAAAACTGGAATTTCGGATGGTATAAATGTTGAAATTTTGTCAGGTCTTGAACTGGATGATAAGATTAAGGTTTGGAATAAAACTGAGCCTTACAAACTCGATGAAGAAGAGGAAGACAAAAATTAATTTAATATGAAAAACCTCAGAGTTGTTTTATCGATTTATTTCTTGTTTACAATTTACAGCCTTCACTCCCAAAAGGTTAAGATGAACCTAATGGAGTGCGTAGAAATGGCGGTGAAAAAAAATATTTCCGTTAAGCAAATTGAACTTAGAGGTCTTGAGGCAGCAATTGATAAAAATGATGCTAAGGGAAATTTTTTACCATCGATCAACGCTCAGGCCAATCACTCTTGGAATATAGGTTTAAACCAAGATATTACAAGAGGGACACTTGAGAATATAACTACCCAATATACATCTATGGGGGCTAACTTAAGCGTCGATCTATACCGTGGATTACGAAACTTAAATCAAATGTACCGTGCTAATTTAGCGATATTGGCGAGTCAGCTGCAGCTCGATGATGTGAAGGATGATATTCGTCTTATGGTAGCCAATTCCTATCTTCAGATTATGTTTAATATCGAAATACTGGATGTTCAAAAATCCCAATTGGAGGTTACCAAAGCAGATGCTGATAGAACTCAAAAAATGATTGAATCTGGAATCCGTATAAAAGCTGATTTACTTGAGATTGAAGCAACTATTGCATCGCAAGAGCAGGCTGTTGTAACCGCCGAAAATAATTTGAGATTATCAAAAATTAATTTAGCACAG
>CABXUL010000013.1 GCA_902515395.1 uncultured Bacteroidota bacterium
AGATAACTTGGGACATTTATGAATTATTTATGGCTCGAGAAATTGATTCAAAAAAACCAACTAAAGCACTTGGCGATGAGGTTAGTATTGAAGTAGATGCCGTAACTGGTGCTACCCAGCCCTATACTGACATGAGCTTTGGTATGGGCGTTGACGGGTATCCTGCTATTTGTATGACGCAGCTCTCCGCTGTAAAATTTTGCCAATGGCTCTCTGCAATGACAGGTAATTTTTATCGTTTACCGACCGAAGCAGAATGGGAATTTGCTTGCCGGGCAGGAACAAAAACTGCTTATTCATTTGGAGATGACCCAGCAGATTTAGATATTTATGCTTGGTATGAGGGAAATAGTAATGGTACTTATCATAAGGTGGGTCAAAAAAACCCTAACCCTTTGGGACTTTATGATATGCACGGTAATGTTTCAGAGTGGACATTGGATCAATACATCCCAACTATCTACAATAAAAGAAAAAGAAAGACATTGACTAATCCTAGAGTAATTCCTACAAAAACATATCCTAGAGCTGTTAGAGGAGGAGCTTGGACAGACAAGCCTAGTAGGCTAAGAAGTGCTTCGAGAAGACCTTCCTCGAAACAGTGGAAAAAAAGAGATCCCCAAATCCCGAAAAGCCTATGGTGGCATACAGATGCACCCTTTGTTGGCTTTAGGATTGTAAGACCACTGGACACACCTACCGAAGAGGAACAAAAAACATATTGGAACTAAAAATAAATCAATGAAATCTAATCAAAACAATTTACTAAGTAGAAGAAATTTTGTCAAGAGTACTACTTTGGCTACAACCGGTTTATTATCGGCAAGTATTCCAGTCGGTGCAATGGCTAATGTAAATGGAGATAAAAAGCTAAAAATTGCCCTTGTTGGATGTGGCGGACGAGGAACAGGAGCAATAGTTCAAGCTTTACAAGCTGATGAGAATACAGAACTTGTTGCAATGGCTGACGCTTTCCAAGACCGAGTTGAAAAAAGCTTAAAAGCAGTTCAGGAGCATTTTGATGGTGTTATGAAAATCAAAATTAAACCGAAAAATCTTTTTTCTGGATTTGACGCATACAAGAAAGCAATTGACCTGGCTGATGTTGTTATTCTTACAACACCTCCAGGATTCAGACCTTATCATTTTGAGTATGCAATTGAAAATGGAAAGCATGTATTCATGGAAAAACCAGTAGCCACTGACCCTGTTGGTGTAAGGAAAGTCTTAGATGTTGCCAGAATGGCTAAAGAAAAAAAGCTTAATGTCGTTGTTGGATTGCAAAGGCATTATCAAAAAAAGTATATTGATGTACTAAAAAGAGTTAATGATGGTCAAATTGGAAAAATCACAGGGGGTCAAGTATATTGGAATAGTCGAGGTGTATGGGTAAGAGCGAGAGAGACTAATCAAACTGAAATGGAGTATCAAATGAGAAATTGGTACTATTTTAATTGGTTATGCGGTGATCATATTCTAGAACAGCACATTCATAACATAGATGTTGCAAACTGGTTTGTAGGTGATTACCCTGAAAAGGCACAAGGAATGGGTGGAAGACAGGTTCGAAATGGAAAAGACCATGGAGAAATTTTCGACCATCATTTTGTTGAGTTCACCTACAATACAGGAGCAGTTATATCAAGCCAGTGTAGACATCAACCAGGATGTATGAGTAGGGTGGATGAAAGTTTTCAAGGAACTAAAGGCAGTGTCAATATGCGTCATGGAGAACTTATCGACTTAGAGGGAAATGAAATTTTCACTTACAAAAGCGGTATTAAAACCAAAAGCTCTAAACCAAGTCGCTCTGAAGCTAATCCTTTTAGTGAACCCAATCCCTATCAGGTTGAACATGATAAATTGTTTGCCTCGATCAGGAACGGTGGAGTAATTGCAGATGCTGAGAATGGAGCTAAAAGTACCTTGACAGCTATAATGGGAAGGATGGCTACGTATTCTGGAAAAGAAATTACCTGGGATCAAGCCCTGAATTCAAATTTACAGTTAATGCCAGAAAATGTTGATTGGAATAGTAACCCACCAACAATGCCTGATGTAAATGGACTATATTCGATTCCAACTCCAGGAATTACAACTTTTTAATTAGAAAATGAATAGAAGAACTTTTACAAGGGCCTCAATTTGCGCTTCCCTGGGATTGGCTGCTGCCCCTAGTGTAATGGCTAGTCTAAATATTTTTAGGAAACATCAATTTAATTTAAAATATGCACCTCATATTGGAATGTTCAAGAATTTGGCAGGTGATGACCCAATTGACCAGCTAAACTTTATGGCAGATCAAGGATTTACTGCTTTTGAGGATAATAATATGGGAACCAGACCTATTTTATTACAAGAAAAAATGTCTGCAATTATGCAAAAAAGAGGTTTGGAAATGGGTGTATTTGTTGCCTACAAAGATTTTAAAAATCCAACTTTAGCTGGAGGCAAAGAAGAAGCTCGTAGTGATTTTTTAAAGCAAATTAAAGCATCTGTCGAAGTTGCTAAACGAGTTAATGCAAAATGGTTTACCGTAGTTCCTGGCACTGTTGATTTAAGACTAGCAGAGGGTTATCAGACTGTGAATGTGGTTGAAAGTTTAAAACAGGCTTCGTCTATACTTGAACCGCACGGGTTAGTTATGGTACTAGAGCCACTTAATTGGTTCAGGAACCATCCAGGGTTATTTCTCAGAGAGAGTCCCCAAGCCTTCAATATTTGTAGGGCAGTAAACTCTTCTTCATGTAAAATACTTTTTGATATTTACCATCAACAAATTCAGGAAGGAAATCTTATTCCTAATATTGAAAAATGTTGGGATGAGATAGGATATTTTCAAATTGGGGATAATCCAGGTAGAAAGGAACCGACTACAGGAGAAATAAATTATAAGAATATATTTAAATACATACACAAAAGGAATTTTAATGGAATTCTAGGCATGGAGCACGGAAATTCCAGACCGGACAAGGCAGGTGAACTTGCAGTTATAGAGGCATATAAATTTGTTGATTCTTTCATCTAAATTAATATTTCTATTATGCAAACAGCCAAATAATATTTAAAAATACCTATTGAATACTTACATACCTACAAATTCAAATCCTTGGGACTCCGATAAAATTCAATTTGTTTGTAGAAGATTGGGTTTTGGTTGTTCTTTATCAGATATAAATAAATATTCAAATTATACACCAGAGCAGACCATTGAAGATATAGTTGAAAACGCTAAATTAACAGATTTTACAGCAGCACCAGAGTGGGCTGATTGGGATAATAAGACGTTTAATTCCTCAGGTAATAACAAGGCTTATTATCATACGATACTTCAAAAACAGGCCTTGAGCGATATGATCAACAATGGATTCAGAGAAAGGCTAAGTTTATTTTGGAGTAATCATTTTGTAGTAGAGTATTTAGATGTTAACCAACCTGCATACTTATATAAGTATTATAAATTAATTCAAGAGAATTGTCTTGGAAATTTTCAAACATTTGTTCGTAAAATGGGACTTGCTCCTGCAATGCTTATGTACCTAAATGGATATCAAAATAAAAAGAATAGTCCAAATGAAAATTACGCTCGTGAATTATATGAACTTTTTACTTTAGGTGAAGGAAATGGATATACTCAACAAGACATTGTAGAAACGGCAAGAGCCCTTACAGGATTTAATAGAACAAAAACTTACATGGGCGAAATTGAGTTTAATGAAAACACATTTGACAAAGGAACAAAAACAATTTTTGGAAGGACTGGAAAATGGGGATATGATGACGTTGTAAATATTTTGTTTGAGGAAAAAAGGGATTTAATTGCTAATTTTATATGTAGTAAAATTTATCGTTATTTTGTTAGTCCCCAGGCAAATCAAAATATTATTGCCTCTATGGCTAGCACACTTAAGCAAAATAATTTTGAGTTAGAGCCAGTTTTTAAGCAACTTTTTAAAAGTGAGTATTTTTTTGACACAAATAATAGTAATGTCTTGATCAAAAGCCCGATTGATATGATGATAGGGTTACATCTTCAACTATCTCTTAGTTATGATGAAAATCTTGACTTACCTCTACAACTCAGAAATAAGTGTAGAGATATGGGCCAAAATATTTTCTCTCCTGTTGATGTTGCAGGCTGGCAAGGCAATCATGATTGGATTAATTCAGAAACTCTTCCTAAAAGATGGGAGTTTGCCGATTATCTACTTATCAGATACTGGAAAAAAAATAAAAATCAATTTAAAAAGCTTATTAAAAACTTGGTTGGAAACAATGAAAATGATTTAGAGGTGATTGTGAATAAATTAAAAAACTTTATTTTCTGCCCATATCAGATGAAAAGTGAGGAAATGGATGAAGCTATTAAAATTTTTATTGGAGAGGTTCCAGAAAGTTATTTTGAGGATGGAACTTGGACAATTAATGATGATTCTGTCCCAAGACAAGTATATGACTTGTTAAGATTTTTAGTTGGACTTCCTGAATTTCAATTGAAATAAAAATGAAGAATAACAAGCTAAATGAAAGAAGTAATAAAAATCATGACAGGGAACATGCACATTGGGATCGCAGAGGTTTTTTAAAGACTCTTGGAATTGCTGGGGCTGGTTCAATCTCTTTTGCAGGCAGCTCGCTATCGGTTGTAAATTCTCATTTTCTAACAAATGCTCTATCAGAGGCTGATTCAGACCGGATTTTAGTTTTGATAAGATTAAAAGGTGGGAATGATGGCTTGAACACAATTATACCCCTTTATGATTATGATCTTTATGTGAATAAAAGACCAAAGATTCATATTCCTGAAAATAGTGTTATTAAATTAAATGATGAATTTGGGATTCCAAAATATATGGAGAATCTCGATCCAATTTGGAAAGATGGTTCAATGAAAGTAATCAATGGAGTAGGATATGAAAACCAAAATCTTTCACATTTTAAATCTTCTGAAATTTGGGCTACTACTACTAATGATAGTTATGTGACTAGTGGTTGGCTGGGAAGATATTATGAAGAGAAATATATGGATTATATGATTAATCCTCCTGAAAAACCTTTAGCTATCCAAATAGGAAGTGGAGGTGATATGATTTTTAATGGTGATTTAACTACTTATTCTTTTTCAGTTTCTAGTCCTCAAAGATTAAAGAGAGTTGCTCAAAACGGAACCTTATTTGATATAAAAAATTCGGAAATAGGACTTCATGCAGATCAGGTAAATTTCTTAAGAGAGGCGGCTAATACTACCTTTAGATACGCGTCAATTATAAATGATTCCTACAATAACTCGAGTGATTATCAAGAATATGATAATAATAATTTCGATCTTCAAATGAGTTTAGTTTCAAGATTTATTAAGGGTGGATTAGGCACAAAAATTTATATGGTTACATTGGGTGGGTTCGATACTCACAATAATCAACCGATTAGACATCAAAATTTAATGAGCAGACTTTCAAGAGCAATTAAAACATTTTATGATGATCTTCAAAAGTATGGTGTTGCTGATAAGGTGTTATCAATGACTTTTTCTGAGTTTGGTCGTCGCGTTGCTGAAAATGGTTCAAGTGGAACAGATCACGGATCCGCTGCACCTATCATGTTATTTGGTCCTGCACTTAGGGGTAGTGGTTTTATTGGAAAACACCCTGAGTTAACTAATCTAGATAAGAAAGGAAACATGGCCAATACTACAGACTTTAGGTCTGTTTATGCAACTATTTTATCCGATTGGCTTTGTGCAGACACCAATTACATCAATAATTCTGTAATTGGAGCTGAATTCAATCTTTTAGGATTAGGATTAGGATGTAATGGAGTTGAAAATTTAGAGTTGACCGATGACCCAATTCTTCCGCTTCACGCTGCAGTTAATGACGACCAAGGAGCAAGTTTATATATATCGATAAACGAACCAAGCAATGTAGAGGTTGCTATTTTTGATATTTTGGGAAGGAAGGTAGGATCTGCATATAGTAAACAACTAAGTTCGGGAAGACATACTTTACCCCTCCGTTCAATCAAAGAAACACGTCTTCCTCTTGGGCAATATTTCTATAAGATTCGTGTAAATAATGATAAAATATATAGCAGATCTTTTTTAGTTAAATAGAGATAATTTCAATCTGAAAATTTTTTCACTTTTTCCAATAGTGAAGCTAATTCTAGGCTATTCTTGTGACTCCACTTTCCTTGTTTCTTTCCATCAATTATACATCGATTAACTTCTTTTATCTGATAATTAAATCCGTTTCCTACAGTAGGAAGTATATCTTCTAACAAGTTTGAATTATTTATCAATTTAATTGATTGTGTGTCATGCCATCTTCCAGGTAAGATAATTTGCCCTTTTGTTCCGCATATTTTAGCGTTATTGTCAGAAGGATTAGCGATTCCACAATAGAGCATAGCAAGGGCTTTTTCATATTCTAATATCATTGAGGTTTGAATGTCAACCCCCGTAGGGCCCATCATACTTTGAGCCTTAATGTTTTTTGGTAAACCAAGTATGTAATAAGCAAAAAAGAGCGGATAAATTCCGATGTCTAAAAGAGCTCCACCACCCTTTTTTGGATCCATTAAACGATGAGAGTTATCGGCATCCAATCTAAAAAAGGAGAATTCTGCATAAATGAATTTTGGGATTCCTATTTTTCCCTCTTTAATCCATTTTTTTGCTCTATTTATTGCTGGATTGAATCTTGACCAAAGTCCTTCCATCAAAAAACAATTTTTATTTTTAGCCTTAGCAATCATTTGTTTGATTTCAGTTGTATTTAACCCTAAAGGTTTTTCGCACAAAACTGCTTTTCTTGAATTAAGAGCATCAAATGTCATTTTTTTGTGATGATTATTTAAACTAGCGATATAGACTACTTCAACATCTTCATCTTCAAATAACTGACTATAAGATTTATAGGCCCTTTTTGCTCCATAACTACTTTTAAACTTCATTGCCCTATTAAAATTTGATGAGGCAACGGCAACCAAATCTGATTCTGAATTTTTAATTAGATCTGCGGCAAACTTTTTTGCAATATTACCTAAACCGGCAATTCCCCATTTAACTTTTCTATCCATTTTTTTTCAATTTATAAAAATCACATTATTTAATTGTTAAGCAAACCCTTTATATGCTGGATTTTTTTTATTTTGCTCAAAATAATTTAAAAAAAACTAAATGAAAAAAGTAGCTTTAATAGTTTTGATGTTTCCGTTATTATATGCTTGCCATCAACAACAAAAACCCAATATTTTATTCATTATGTCAGATGATCATGCTTTTCAGGCTGTTAGTGCCTACGGACATGGACTGAATAATACACCAAATATAGACCGCATAGCCAATGAGGGAGCTATTTTTAATAAGGGTTTTGTAACCAATTCAATTTGTGCGCCGAGTAGAGCGGTTGTTTTAACTGGAAAGCATAGTTTCATTAATGGGAAAGTTGATAATATTCAAGCTTTTGATTGGAATCAACCTAATTTCGCTAAAGATCTACAAGCTATTGGTTACCAGACTGCTTTAATTGGTAAAATTCATTTAAATGGCTTACCCCAAGGATTTGATTATTCAGCTGTCTTACCTGGTCAAGGACACTATTATAATCCAGACTTTATAATTAATGGAGTAAAGGAGAGAATTAATGGGTATGTAACTACTATCACTACTAATCTGGGATTAGACTGGCTTAAAAATAAAAGAGACAAAACAAAACCCTTCTTGATGCTTTATCAACAAAAAGCTCCACACAGAAACTGGCAATCAGAAGAGAAGTACTTATCCCTTTTTGATGATAAGACTTTTGATTTCCCTGAAAACTTTTTTGACAATTATGAAGGTCGTCCAGCTGCTGCAGCTCAAGAAATGATGATTTCTGCCACTGAAGAGCAGCTAGCAGTAACAAACGGTGCCGGAGGTCATGGAAGGTGGGGTCATGATTTTAAATTATTGGAGGACCCCTTTGGAAGGGACACTCGATTTAATAAAGAATTAGATCGTTTTACACCCGAACAAAAAAAAGCATGGCTTAAAGCTTACACTCCAAAAAACGACAAAATGAGAGCAGCTAATTTAGAGGGTAAAGATTTGGCTCATTGGAAATTTAACAGATATTTAAAAGATTATTTAAGGACCATTCAATCAGTTGACGATGGTGTTGGAGAAGTTTTAGATTATCTTGATGAAAATGGTTTAGCTGAAAATACTATTGTAGTATATACATCTGATCAAGGTTTTTATCTTGGTGAACATGGCTGGTTTGATAAGAGATTTATGTATGAAGAGTCATTTAGAACACCCATATTGATGAGATATCCAAAAGAAATCAAACCGGGTACTCAAATAGACGAATTGATTCAAAACCTAGATTTTGCTCCTACCTTTTTGGATTATGCTGGAGTTGAAATTCCCGAAGACATGCAGGGGGAGTCATTTAGAAAAGTTGTAAGTAAGGAGACCAGTGAATGGCGAGATGCAATTTACTACACTTATTATGAGTATCCCTCAGTCCACATGGTTAAACGACATAATGGTGTTAGAACCGATCGTTACAAACTGATGCACTTTTATTATGATATTGATGTTTGGGAGATGTATGATTTGGAAAAAGATCCAGCTGAAATGAAAAATATTTATAATGATCCCAACTATACTGAGGTTCAAAAAATGATGCATAAAAGATTTGAAGAAATGCGAGACAAATATGGTGATTCAGACGAATTGGACCAAATGCATATAGAGAACTATCTTAGCCATAGGAAAAAAAGACGACAAGGATAAACCCAAATAGCCATTCATTGAACCTTTTTAAAAATATTTTGAAAAGGTTTTTTTAAAACATAAATTCAAATGAAATCGATTTGCAGTTGGTCATTGCTAATAATAATTTTTAGTTGCTCTCAAATTGAGTTGCCTCCAAATATTATTTTAATTATGGCTGATGATCAGGGCTGGGGAGATGTAGGTTACAATGGTCATCCACACTTAAAAACCCCCAATTTAGATTCAATGGTTAAAAATGGGGCTGTTTTTACAAGATTCTACTCGGCAGGTTCTGTATGTTCTCCTACCCGGGCGAGTGTAATGACAGGAAGACATCCTGAAAGAATGGGGATTTGCGGAGCAAACTGTGGTCATATTTTAACTGAAGAAATTACACTAGCTGAATTAGTAAAACAAAAAGGATATCGTACAGGACATTTTGGAAAGTGGCATTTGGGGACGCTCACTAAAGATATTTTAGATGCAAATCGCGGTGGAAGACAACAAAACGATATTCATTATGCACCCCCCAAAAATCACGGTTTTGATGTAAGTTTTGTAACAGAGTCCAAAGTACCAACATGGGACCCCATGATTACACCGCCAAAAAATTCAGGCGATGTCAATGGCTCTTTAATTGAGGGAGAGCCATTTGGCACCTACTATTGGTCTGAGTCTGGAATGCGAGTGATAGAAAATCTTGAGGGAGATGATTCACGTATAATAATGGATAGGGTAATTCCATTTATTGAAAAAGCTGTTTTAGATCGCCTTCCGTTTTTATCTATTGTATGGTTTCATGCTCCTCACTTACCAGTACTCACAGGTGAAAAGTACAAATCACTTTATTCGGGACTAAGCGAAGATGAGCAAGAGTATTATGGTGTAATAACTGCTCTAGATGAACAAGTGGGTAGGTTAAGGAATAAGTTAAAAAGTTTAAATATTTACGATAATACCTTAGTATTTTATACCTCTGATAATGGCCCTGAAACCCAAAAAGAAGTTAGGGAAGGCAAGATCCCTTTTGGAAGAACACGTGGAGTGACAAATGGTCTACGAGGAAGAAAGAGAAGCCTTTATGAAGGGGGGATTCGGGTTCCAGGAATTGTGGAGTGGCCAAGAAAGATCAAATCAGGAACAGTTATAAATGTTCCTTGCTTTACTTCTGACTATTTTCCTACTATTGCAAAAATTTTAGGTATTGATATAGACAAATATAATAGATCCTATGATGGGCAGGACCTTCAACCCTATTGGTCCGAACAAAAAGATAAAAGAGACAAACTACTTGCTTTTGAATTTAAAAAAAATTATGCTTTGATTGATAATGAATTCAAGTTCATGGGAGGTGCAAAAGAAAACTCTAGACTCTATAATTTAGTTACAGATCCTACAGAGCAAGTCGATGTTTCAACCCAATATCCTGAAAAGTTTAAATCACTTTCAAATTTTTATCAAAAGTGGCATTATTCCGTTCAAAAAAGCAATATGGGATTAGAATATTGAATTAAGTACTACCTTACAAATATTTAATATTACAAGTCTTTTTATGAAACAAATAAAGGATTTAATTGACTTAATAACCTTGGAAAAGGTTGGAGAAAATATTTTTCAAGGGAAAAATTTCCAAACGCCATGGGGTAGAGTTTTTGGAGGGCAAGTATTAGCTCAATCCCTAAATGCAGCCTATGCAACCGTACCTGATGATCGATATGCTCATTCTATGCATGGATATTTTATTTTAGGAGGTAATCTTGATATACCAATTACATATGAAGTAGATATTATTCGAGATGGTAAAAGTTTTACAACTCGCAGGGTGGTAGCTTTCCAGGAAGGTAGAGCTATTTTTAATATGTCGGCTTCATTTCAATTGCGTCAAGAAGGTGTAAATCATCAATTTGCCATGCCCAATTTGATTCCTCCAGAAAAACTTTTAAGCGACTTGGAACAATTAGAGGTTCAAAAAATTGCTCCGAAAGTATACAATCGATTTAAAAAAATTAAGCCTGAGGTAATTGAGTTCCGACCCATAGAAAAACTTAATCTAAATAACGCAGTAGATGAGCCGGCGGAAAGTAATTTTTGGTTGCGTTCCAAGGAGAAAACTCCTTTTGAAATGCCAATCCAGCACCAACTTTTAGCCTATATTTCAGATTATGGCTTATTACGAACAGCTACCTTACCTCATCGAAACGAATTAAGTTCGGGAAATACCTTTTTTGCGAGTTTAGATCACGCACTATGGTTTCATAGAGACTTCAGCTTCGATAAGTGGTTACTCTACTCAACTGATAGCCCAAGTGCTTCAAACGCTAGAGGGTTTGCCAGGGGATCCATATACGATCAGAGTGGATTTTTGATTGCCTCTTCAGCACAGGAAGGATTAATAAGACAGATTATTACATGAACATCATGTAATAAAGTATGGTTTTGCTTCAGTTAAACAATTATTGAACAATTAAAAATATGAGTAAGTTTATAAATATTCTGATTGGCATTATTGGGATTTTAATTTTTCAATCTTGCTCAAAATCATCTGATCATGAAAGATCATCAGAAGATAAAAACTTAACTAATCCACCTAATATTTTATTAATTATTGCAGATGATATGGGTATTGATTTTACTCCTGGTTATAATGTGGGAGATATAAAGCCAATTATGCCAAATTTATCTCAACTTCAAGCTGAAGGTATTATTTATGATAATGTATGGTCAGCCCCAATATGTGCACCTACAAGGGCATCTATAATTACTGGTAAATACGGAATTCATAATGGGGTTCTTAATACATCTAGTGCAGGAACAATAAAAGAATCAGAAAAAACCATTCAAGCATATTTAGATGAAAAATTAGGTAAAGTTTATGCACATGCTGTTATAGGAAAATGGCATTTGTCTAATCAGGAACCTAGCCGTCCTAACCAAATGGGTATAGATTACTTTGCAGGCTTGATTCCAGGTACTGTCTCAGATTATAACCTCTGGGATTTAACAATCAATGGTCAGACTGAGACCAATTCTGATTACATTACTTCAAAATTTACCGACTTGGCTATTAACTGGATTAGGGGAAAGGACCAACCTTGGTTTTGCTGGTTAGCCTATACTGCACCTCATTCCCCTTTTCATTTACCCCCGAATGAAATGCATTCCCAAGGAGAAATTTCATCAAGCCAAGGCATTATTGATAACAATCCTTTCCCTTATTACATTGCAATGATTGAAAGTATTGATTATGAAATGGGCAGGCTGTTGAGAACTATTCCTAGTGATCAAAAAGAAAATACCTTGATTATTTTTTTAGGAGATAATGGAACTCCTGGAAAGGTAATCCAAGCACCTTATGAGAGTAATCGATCTAAAGGCTCACTTCACCAAGGTGGTATTCATGTGCCATTGGTAATTTCAGGACCATTGGTTACTAGAAAGGGAGAACGTGATCAAAGTTTGATTCATACTGCTGACATTTTTTCAACGATCGCAGAAGCAGTAGGAATTAGCGAATCAAAATATTTTAATAGTCAAAGCTTTTATAATACATTATCTAATTCTACTCTTTCAGCAAGAGTCTACAATTATTCTGAGATCCTTGATAATGACAAACCCGCTAAATCAGGTTTTACTATTCGAGATGAACGCTATAAGTTGATTGTGTTAGATAATAATTCATATCGGTTTTATGATCTAAAAAATGACCCATTTGAAAAAAATAATTTAATGAATGGTAATTTATCAATCGAACTGGAAAATATTTTGGATAAGTTGATAATAGAGGCCTCTAATTTTAGGAAAAAATAAAATTTATTTATTATTAAAAATAAGTTATAACCCTAATTTTCGATATTATTTTGATTTTAAATGGGTGTTTATTACTTTTTCAAGACTGCTGTTCTAACTGTCTCTTTTCTTTATAATTTGCAATAATTAAGATCACTCAATGGAAATTATTTTATTACTAATATCTGTTTTAAGTTTAGCATTATTATTCTTTTTATTGTTTAAAAAACAAGATAAAGCAAATCTTTCAGGGGAGTTAAGGGAATTAATTAAAGGGGAGTTTTATCAAAACCGTGAGGAATTGAATAAAAACTTAAGAGAAACCCGTTTGGAAATTACCCAAAGTATAGAAAGGTTAAATGAAGTCCTATCTAAAAAAGCTAAAGAGGATCGAGATGAATTAAGAAATACACTTAAAGACTTTCAAGAATCTTTTTCCAAAAATGTTACTGCTTTTAACGATTTACAAAAACAAAACTTTGAACGCCTTAATAAAAAGCAGGATGAGTTAATAAAATCAACGGAGATCAAGTTAGAAAAGATGCGAGAGACGGTTGACGAAAAGTTACATAAGACACTTGAGGATCGATTAGGAAAATCATTTGAAGTCGTAACACAGCAATTATTAAAGGTGCAAAAAGGATTAGTGGAGATGCAAACACTTGCTTCTGGGGTAGGTGATTTAAAAAAGGTGTTAAGTAATGTTAAGACCAGTGGTGTATTAGGTGAGATACAATTAGGAAATATTTTAGAGCAAATCCTTGCTCCTGAGCAATATGACGCCAACGTTAAAACAAAAAAAGAATCTGATGCTTTAGTAGAATTTGCAATTAAACTTCCTGGTAAAAGTCATAGCAGTGGTCCCGTTTATCTTCCAGTTGATGCAAAGTTTCCACAAGAAGATTATGCTCGCCTTCAATCAGCATATGAATCAGGAGATAGTGCTATAATTGAAAACTCATTACGAGCACTATTGAACTCTATTAAAAAGTTTGCTCGAGATATTTCTGAGCGATACCTAGATCCGCCTCATACTACTGATTTTGGTATAATGTTTCTTCCATTTGAAGGTCTTTACGCAGAAGTCACTCGTCATCCAGAAATTATTTCTTTATTACAGCGTGAATATAAAATTATTATTACGGGTCCAACTACTTTAGCAGCTATGCTTAACAGCTTACAAATGGGATTTAAAACATTGGCGATTCAAAAACGCAGTAGTGAGGTTTGGGAAATATTAGCCAACGTAAAAAAAGAATTTTCTGCCTTTGGAAATGTATTGGAGAAGGCTCAGAAAAAGATCAAGGAGGCTGACAATGAAATTGAAAAAATGGTTACTACCCGAACTAGAATGATGCTTTCTAAACTCAAAAAAGTTGAACAGATAGATATTTCTAAACCAAAAAAAGATTTGGAAGAAGAAGATACCTTTAAATTACAATAAACTTAAAATCCACTAATTATTTCAACTGCTGGATTTTGAGTTTTAAATTTCTCAATTCCTAATGGAGTCACTTTACTATTCCAAAGGAATATTTTCTCTAAGTTTTTCATTTTGGAAAAAATATTGAAAGATGCATCAGTGACTTGTGTGCCATATACATTTAATTCTCTTAAATTTTTAATATCCTTTGTATAGATTATACATTTATCTGTAAGCTTATTGTTTTGAATCCTTAGTTTAGTTAAATTCGGGAACTGAGAAAGAAAAGACAATAAATCATCCTTTAATTGGCAGTTGGATAAATTAAGCCATATAACATGATCTTTAATTTTTGTCAATAATTCAATGTCATTTCTTGTTATTTTTTTACCTGTAAATTTTACATCCAAAAGACTTTTTTCACTATTTAAAAAACGCCAATGATATTTTTCTTCTTTAAAAACTTCCAATTTATTTTCATCAATGGGAGCAAGATTTAAAGTTTCAATGTAAGATTTTTCTCTCAGGTCTAAATTATAGTTTTCTTCGACCAGACTTAGGATGTTTTCATCATTTCTAAGTTTGGTCAAGGGAGTTTTTAATTTTGCGCCATTATCAATCCACCATTTTAAGACCGCAACTTGATCAAAACTCAGAGGGGTTCCTGCTGGAGGCATGAAATTAGACTCATTTTGAGACATACTAACCCTTTTGTAAATTAAACTCTTATAAGGATTACCTTTTTGAATTCCTAAACCACTGTTTCCTCCTTTTATGATGTTTTCGTATTTACTCATGTTAAGCCCTCCATATTCTTGATTCTTATTATGACAGGCAATACATTTTTCCTCAAAAACAGGATAAATTAAATCCTCAAAAACATATATTGAATCAGGAGAATTTTCTTTTAGGGACAAAAAAACAGTTGGTATTTTGTTTTGTTTTATAAATGGTAAGCCTTTCATCAGGTATCCTTTTCCATGAGTCATCTCACCACCATAGTGTCCTGTGATTAGAATTAAGATTAAAATAGCAAAATTAGATATTCTATTAAATGATTTATTTAAATTGAAGTTTAAAGCTCTCAGTATCCAGATTAAAAAAGTTAGAATTACAAAAGCAATTCCAGACCATTTATGAATATTGATTTGAGATTCTAAATAATAGTTGTTATCGTGAAGAAACCATCCAAAAAGAGCAGCAATACCTCCACTGATAAAAGAGAAAAACCAACCGATTGTTATTATGCGCTTTACAGAATTATTTTTTGTCTTAATTAAAATACTTACCAAAAGTGTAAGTATTATAAACCCGATCGGCAGGTGTACTATTAGAGGATGAAGACTTCCTAAAAATTCAAAGATTTCTAAAACCATTTTTTATGATAATATCTCTTGAACTACATTTCCATGAACATCAGTTAACCTATATCTTCTCCCTTGAAATTTAAAGGTTAGTTTTTCATGGTCAACTCCAAGTAAGTGCATTAAAGTAGCCTGAAAGTCATGAATATGCACTGGCCTTTCAGTAATGTTATAACCAAAATCATCTGTTGCGCCCAAAGTAATCCCTTTTTTTACACCTGCTCCTGCCATAAAAATAGTAAAGCAGCGAGGGTGATGATCACGACCATAATTGTCCATCTCTAGCATTCCCTGCGAATAATTAGTTCTTCCAAATTCACCTCCCCATATCACTAATGTATCTTCAAGCAACCCTCTTTGTTTGAGATCTTTTATCAGAGCTGCTGAAGCTTGATCTGTTTCTTTTGCTTGCTTTTTGATATCTCTTGGTAAATTACTATGTTGATCCCATCCTCTGTGGTACAGTTGAATGAATTTAACATCCTTTTCAGCCAATTTTCTTGCAAGTATGCAGTTTGCAGCAAAAGTTCCAGGATTTTTACTGTCTTCTCCATAAAGGTCAAAAATATAATCTGGCTCGTCAGAAATTTTCATTACTTCTGGAACCGAGGTTTGCATTCGGTAAGCCATCTCATAATTTGAAATTTTAGTCAATATTTCGGGATCACCAATATCTGCATGGTTAATTTTTTGTAGTTTTTTTAAAGAACTCAACTGTTCCTGACGGATAGTACTGGTAACCCCTGGGGGATTATCTAAATAGAGGACTGGGTCTTTGCCGGAACGAAATTGAACTCCTTGGTGTTTCGATGGTAAAAAGCCATTACCCCATAAACGCGAGTAAATAGGTTGACCTGATTTTCCTTTTGTAATTAGAACCACAAACTCAGGAAGATTTTTATTATCTGTTCCTAACCCATAGCTCAACCAGGAGCCAATAGAGGGTCTTCCAGGTAGTTCTGATCCAGTTTGTATCATGGTCATTGCTGGATCATGATTAATAGCCTCAGTATACATTGATTTAATAAAGCACAATTCATCTACAATTTTTGATGTGTAAGGCATTAAATCGCTCATCCATGCCCCACTATTTCCATGTTGCTTAAAGTTAAATAGACTTCCAGCAATGGGAAAAGTATTTTGGCCAGATGACATTCCCGTTAATCTTTGTTCTCCAATAATACTGCTAGGGACTTCTTGTCCAAACATTTCATTAAGTTTCGGCTTGTAATCAAACAAATCTAATTGAGAAGGTGCTCCACTTTGAAAAAGGTAAATCACCCTTTTGGCTTTCGGAATAAAATGTGGTAATCGCTTTTTTTCACTTTCCAGTAGGTTTAAAAAGTTACTGTTCCCGTATGCATCTACGGGGCTGATTAGACCACCAAGTGAAAGTGCTCCTAAGCCTAAAGAGGTCCTTGTCAGAAAATCTCTTCTGCTATAATTTTTATTTTCATGGTCGTGATTGCAATTCATCTATCTTCTTGTAAACGTTTCGTTATGGTTGATTAGGGTGTTTGCAACCATAGTCATCGCAGCAGCTTTTACACTAAAAATATTTTGATCACGCGGCTTTTCCCCAACACTTAAAATTTGATAAGCTTTATTTCTATTTTGTAAAAAATATTGATATTGATTTTCAAATAGTCCAACTAAAACATTAATTTCCTCATCTTTTGGGAATCTACCCGTTGATAATCTAAAACCATATATGATTTGATCTTTCAACGAAACTCTATTTTTAATAATTTTCTCAGCAAAAATTCTAGATGCTTCAAAAAATTGGGGGTCATTCATTAATACTAATGCCTGAAGTGGTGTTGAGGTAATATTTCTTTTTACAGTACACACTTCTCTAGATGTAGCATCGAAAGTGAGCATATTTGGGGGTGGAGAAGTTCTTTTTATGAATGTATAAATACCTCTTCGATAAAGATCCTCACCTTTAGATTCCTCATATTCAAGAAGGGGAACCGAAAAATTATTTTTTTCTTTCCAAAGGCCTTTCGGCTGATATGGTTTAACACTTGGTCCTCCAAATTTTGTATTTAATAGCCCACTTAATTTTAATGCATTATCCCTAATTATTTCTGCAGGTAAACGATAGCTATTAGATCTTGCCAACAGTATATTATTAGGGTCTTTTTTCAATAATTTCTCTGTGACCAGAGATTTTTGCATATAAGTTTTTGACATTACCATTTGCTTTATTAGTCTTTTAACATCCCAATTCTCGCTAAAATCTAATGCTAACCAGTCTAATAGCTCAGGGTGTGATGGTAATTGACCTTGGACTCCAAAATCATTTGGAGTACTAACCAGTCCTCTTCCAAAAATCATTTGCCAATAACGATTAACTGCAACTCTTGCTGTCAATGGATTTTTTTTATCAAATAGCCAATGACTTAATCCTAATCGACTTTTGGGCAAATCCGAATTCATTTGAGGTAATATATCGGGGACCTTAGGCTCTACAGTGTACATAGGTTCTGTATAACTTCCACGATTATAAAGATATGTTGGTCTGGGGTTTTTCATTTCTGACATGACCATTATTTCTCTTACAGTGTCATAAGTTTCAAGATATTCCTCTCGATTTGCTCTTACTTCTTTATTTAAAAGCCTAATTTTTGGATCTTTTTTAATTAAATGTTTCTTAACTAATTGCCATTCAATAGGATTATCATTTCCTAATGTTTTTTGATAAATATTTTTAACTTCAAATTCTGTTAGTTCTTCATTATAAAACTTAAACTCATCCATTTTTCCAGTAAATAATCCATAATCACCTGTTGAACCCTCGTTTGATCTACCAATCTGCAATTTGGATTTTTCATTATCTACAAACCCTTTTTCTTTATCACGCTTAGTTGGAAGAATTGATTTGTATAGATTATTTATCAAAATAACTTTTTCAATTTGTTCACCATTTCTATAAAGACTCACTCCCTCAGATTCCCCGCTACCATCTGTTGTAAAGGTAATATGATGCCAATCATTCCTTGAAATAGAATCCATAGATCTCACATGAATTAGATTGGTCGGTAAAACATTTATCAGCCTTAAATTGATTCTGTTTTGATCATCGAGGAAAAGTTCCCATCCTCTCCATAAATCATTTTTACCTCCTGAGTTAGAAATCAAGGTTTGTGTGGAACCTTTTTTTCTTTTACTGGTATTAATCCAAACAGACAAAGAAAAAGGATCTGTCCATTGAAGATTTGGAATTAAAGAATTGTCAATCAGTAGATGATCGTAGTCATGATTGAACTCAAAAGACTTTCCTTTAATACCTTTGACAATATTTGGAGCGATAGCCTGTTTAGATCCATTGAAATCTTCAATTCCATCTATTTTTATTTTGTCTCTTTTTCCGAGTTTATATTTAAAAACTTTTTCGAATGGTGCATAAACAATTGGCTCAGCTTTAGGCTTAGTATTTCGAATCAACTCATCAGAATACTCATATACTTTCTTTAATTGCTCCTCAGTTGCTGAAATTTCTTGATTAATTATAGAAAGTTTTGCATTTAATTCTTTGATTTTTATTTCGGTTTCTTTACTTGGAAGAGCTAATAAAGGTCCAAACTCGCCATCATCGCCAGTCATACCCAACTCTCTAACATTATTAAAAAACGCCGTTAGTTGATAATATTCCTTTTGAGTAATAGGATCAAATTTGTGATCGTGGCATTTAGCACAAGCAACAGTTAATCCTAAAAAAGCAGTACTCAAAGTTTCAGTCCGATCAAATACATAATGCAATCGCCATTCCTCGTCTATTACTCCACCCTCAGCTGTCATTGGAGTATTTCTATTAAAAGCTGTTGCCAAATCTTGATCCCTAGTCTTATTTGGAATGAGGTCTCCGGCAATTTGCCAAGTTACAAACTTGTCATATGGCATATTTTCTTTGAATGCTTTAAGTACCCAATCACGCCAAGGCCACATTGTTCTTAAGCCATCAGCATGTAATCCATGTGAGTCCGCATATCTTGATAAATCCATCCAGTCTAATGCAAGCCTTTCTGCATAAGCATTGGTATTCATAAGCTCATCTACAAGTTTTTCGTATGCATCGTTATTCTTGTCGTTTATAAAGGAGTCTAATTCCTCCAAACTTGGAGGAAGACCTGTCAGATCCAAATATAGCCTTCGTCCAAGAACTGCTCTGGATGCCAATGGAGAAAATTCTAATCCCTCACTCTCAAGTTTAGAATTAATAAATGAATCTATACAAGTATTTGATATTTCGTTAGTTTTAAGAGGAGCTTTTTTTTGTGGAGGAATAAACGCCCAATGATTTTTCCACTCAGAGCCTTGCTCAATCCACTTTAGAATAAGAGCTTTTTCTCGATTATTTAGGTTAAGATTAGAATCTGGAGGGGGCATTAGAAAATCAGTATCCTTATGTAAAATTCGGTGAGCAACTTCACTTTTATAAAGGCTCCCAGAACTAAAGGCACTTTTTCCACTTTTTAATTTTGAAAAGGCAATTGATTCGATGTCTAACCTCAGACCTGCCTTTCTTGTTTTTTCATCTGGTCCATGGCATTGATAACATCTGTCAGATAAAATAGGTTTTACGTGGTAATTAAAATCTATCTGCTCAGGTAGATCAGAAAATTCTTTTGATATCTCTTCAGGAATTTTAATTGAACATGATTCATTTATCAATAAAATTAAGACTAACAAAGGGTAAATTTTATTGAAAAGCATATTCCAAGCCATTATTTATTCCAAATTTGATGTTACTAATATAAATAATTTCAGCAATAGCTGAAGGGGTTTTGGTCTAACAAGCTCAAAGAATCAAATATTTTTAATTTCTTTTTCATATCAAAATTAGTTAACCATTTTTGACCTCAAATATAAATTAATTATATACTTATTGTTTAGAAATATTTTTGGATTGATCGATAACAACAAAAACCCCTGAAAATATAAAATTTACAAGGGTTTAAGTGGTACCTCCAGGAATCGAACCAGGGACACAAGGATTTTCAGTCCTTTGCTCTACCAACTGAGCTAAGGTACCTTGTAAAAGGTCTGCAAATATAAAATCCTTTTTATTCCCCAACAAAAGATTTACTCTAAAAACTTTGATTAAATTTAACACTCAAATAACTTCCAAATTGAACTTAGGAATTGATTTAGGTAATACATTAGCTAAGTTTTACCTCTTTGATGGAGAGAAAATCATTCTTCAGCGAAAGGTAAATTACTCTTCTTTTGAATCAAGTACAGACGCATTAATTAGTGAAAACTCTGATATAAGTGCAATCATTTATGCAGATGTGAAAGGAATGGCCAGCAGAATCCTTGAAAAGTATTCTAACGATATTAAAGTCATACCAGTTAATTCAAGCATGCATCTCCCATTTACTAATTTATATAAAAGGGGAAGCACCCTGGGAAATGATCGAATAGTTTTGGTAGCTGCTGCAAGTAAAAGTTATCCTAAATCCAATGTTTTGGTAATCGATATGGGGACTTGCATTACCTATGATTTTATAGATAAGCAAAATGTTTATCAGGGAGGCGCAATTTCTCCAGGGTTTGTGATGCGATATAAAGCTCTAAATCATTTTACAGCTAATCTCCCTATTGTGGAGTATAAAACTCCTGAAAATCCTCAAAGTAAAAATACTCATGGTTGTATTCAATCTGGGGTTTATTTTGCTATTTTGGATGAAATCAAGGCTAGAATAGAATATTACAAAAAAAATTATGAGTCATTAACTGTCATTTTAACAGGAGGAGATGCTAATAAGTTGCCTAAAACATTAAAAAATAGCATATTTGCCAATTCGAATTTTATTGCAGATGGATTACTCCACCTGTTAAAGTTGAATATCGATTCATGATTAGAAATTTTTTTAAAATCGCTTCATTATTTCTTATTAATGTTACTTATTCGCAAATAGGAACCACCTCACCATATTCGTTTTTTGGTCTTGGAGAAGTAAATTTTAGAGGAACTCAAATCAATCGTTTTATGGGAGGATTAGAGATTTATAACGATTCAATTCACGCTAATTTAAGCAATCCCTCTTCCTATGCTAAATTAAAGTTTACGACCTACTCTATCGGTTTAAATTATAGAAATAATAATTTAACCGACACTAATGACTCAAAAAGTCTTATTTCATCAGGATTGGACTACATTGGAGTTGCTATACCAACTAATAAATTTGGGTTCGGTTTTGGAATTATTCCATACACCTCAGTTGGTTATAAACTCAATCGATTAGACTCAACTTCTTTCCCCAACATTTTAAACCAATATCAGGGAGAAGGTGGAGTTAACAAAGTTTTTTTTTCACTAGGATTTAATCTGTTGAAGTATTTTAGTATTGGTGCAACAATCAATTATGATTTTGGTAAGTTAAAATATCAAACTTCTAAATATATAGACGATGTTTTTTTGGGTACTGTTTTGATTAATGAATCGAGTGTCTCAGGGCTTGATGTTAAGTTATCGACTAACTTTGAAATAACTGTTTATCAGAATATAGATCTCCACGCTATGATATCCTATGTGCCTCAGGCCATATTAAATTCAACCAATAAAAGTCAATTACTTACCTCAGCTTTATCTGACCCATCTAATTTAGGTGAAGTTGTAGAAATTGATTTGGCTGATACTGGATTAGATCTTACTGAAATTCAATTACCTTCTAGCTTTGGATTTGGCTTTGGATTTGGTAAAAATAGCAAATGGTTTGCAGGTGGTCAATATATAAAGACACAAAGTTCAAATTTTAAAAACAGTTTTAATCCCCTTCCAAATGTCAACTACAAAGATGGTTCACAATTATCCATTGGAGGTTTTTTCATTCCAGATTTTTCTTCTATTACCAGTTATTGGAAAAGGGTGGTTTTACGAATGGGATTCCGACATGAAGCAACAGGTATTATTGCAAATAATTTTGAGATAAAGGAAACAGGCCTTAATTTTGGCTTCGGATTGCCTCTACCAGGTTATTCTAATCTAAATATAGGCTTAGAATATGGATCCAGGGGATCTAATAACTCGAGTATGTTGGAAGAAAAATTTTGGACCATAAGATTAGGGTTTTCCCTCAACGATAGATGGTTTGTTAAAAGAAAGTATAATTAATATTTTGATAAAATGAAATCTTTAAAAACATTATTAACCTTAATTCTATTAATATCATTCTATTTATTGAAAGCGCAGAATAGTGAAGATTGTTTACAAAATTTATCAATTTTTGCTGAGTATGCCAAAGTGAAAAATTATAATGAAGCTTATGAGCCTTGGATGGAGGTTAGAGCAAAGTGCCCAAAGTTGAATGTAGCTATTTATTCTTATGGTGAAAGAATATTAAAAGAACGAATCAAAAATTTAAGCCCTCAAGAAGCAGAGGCTGATAAGATTGATTTAATGAAACTATATGATGAGTGGATATTAAATTTTCCAACTAAAAGGAATGTTAACGTGGTTGGTGATATTTTAAGTAGTAAAGCTCAATCAATGCTGGATTATAAGATTGCTAACAAACAGGAGATTTATAAAACTTTTGACGAAGCATACAGTAGAGATGCTGCTAGCTTTACTAATCCCAAGGAGTTATATAACTATTTTAAAACTTATTATCAACTCTATAAGGATGGGGTTGATGGAGTGACTATGGAAAAGTTATTTACAAAATACGAGGAGGTTTCTGAAAAGTTTGAAGTTGAATCAACTAACTTATCTAAAAAATTAGATTTAATTTTAAAAAAACAAGAGTCAGGAAGCCCTTTAAATAGTAGAGAGCTCAGAAGTAAAAGAATTTATGGAATAAATAGTAATGCTATTGGAACTTTTCTTTCTAACTTAAATGCTATTATTTCTAAGGAAGCTACCTGTAAAAACTTAGTACCCTTGTATCAAAGAACTTTTGAAGAAAATAAGACTGATCCAGTATGGCTTAAAAGAGCAGCATCACGAATGGATAGTAAAGAATGTTCAGATGATCCTTTCTTTGTTACATTAGTTGAAGCACTTCACGACCTAGATCCCTCTGCTGACTCAGCTTATTATTTAGGACTACTTAAGGATAAAGCTGGTGATAGTAAGTCGGCCTTAGCTTATTATGAAGAATCTATTACTCTTGAGACAGATTCATATAAAAAGGCTAAAATTTTGTATAAAATTGCAATTAAGTTTAAAAATGCGGGAAGAAAATCTTCAGCAAGAACTTATGCACGTAAGGCACTGAGTTACCAACCGTCCATGGGTCGTGCATATTTAATGATTTCAAACCTTTACGCTAGTAGTGCTAATGCTTGTGGAGATACTCAGTTTAATAAAAGAGCTGTTTATTGGTTGGCAGCAAACATGGCATACAAAGCAGGAGAGGTAGATGCATCAATTAAAAAGGCAGCTATTAGAACTGCAAGAAGCTATGAAGGAAGAGCTCCTTCTAAAACTGATATATTTACCGAGGGAAACCAAGGCACTACAATCAAATTTGATTGTTGGATTAAAAGTAGCGTAAATGTTCCCGACCTGTAAATGCAATATTTAGTACACAAGCTCACCAAAAATGCTACAATTATTACTTTTATAATTGTATTTTTTTCTTGCGAAGACAACACTGCTTTATTAATGCAAATCAATACATTTAATGAAAATCCTGTTGGTACAGCCTACAATATCAGAATGACATACACTGATTCTGCTAATATCAAAGCGAAATTATCTGCTCCTGTTCATCTTGATTACAGTCATTTGAGTTTTAAATATTCAGAGTTTCCCGAGGGATTAAAAGTAATTTTTTACAATGAGGAGAAGCAAGAAAATATTGTATTTGCAGACTATGGAATCCTTTATAACCAAACAAAAATAGTTGACCTCAAGGGTAATGTAGTTTTATTATCTCATGACGGCTCACGCCTTGAAACTAGTCAAATGTATTGGGATGCAGAAAAAGAATGGCTTTTTACCGAAGAACATTTTATATTTCAAAATAGTGATTATAATTTGGCCGCTAACAGACTAGATACCAATAAAGAATTCACTAAATTTCTTACAGGTAAGTTATCTGGAACAATTGCGGTTAAAGAAAAAAAAGATTCAATAATTATCGATGAAAAGCTATAAAATTTCTGAAATACTTTATTGGGTCGTTGCTCTAATTGCTAGCTATGAAAGTTTTTCTCAGTGGGAGGTAAATAGACATAAAGCCTATATTTTTATTGGATTTGCTTTATTATCTATTTTTATGGCATTATTCCGAAGACACTTTAGAAAAAAATTTAAAAACAGGCAAAACCCTTAATGATAATAACTGACCTTATCATTATTATTTGTCTAATGCTATCCGCTTTTTTTTCGGGTATGGAAATTGCATTTGTCTCTTCTAATAAGATTTACCTTGAGATAGAAAAACAGCAGTCTGGAATCAGTGCTAAACTTTTAAGCTTTATTACTAAAAACCCATCACGTTTTATAGCGACTATGCTTGTTGGGAATAATATCTCTCTTGTAATCTATGGAATTTTTATGGGAGACCGAATTTTACAAATGATGTTTCCTGAGACTTTGCAAGGTTTATCAATTAGTATCAAAATTATTTTAATACAGACCCTAATTTCAACAATTATAATTCTAATCACTGCTGAGTTTTTACCCAAAGTAATCTTTCAGCAGTTTTCTAATACTTTTATGAAAGTATTTGCTTTTCCAACTGCTATTTTTTATTTTCTATTTTCTCCTGTCACGGCTATGATTATCTCGATTTCAGATCTAATTTTAAAAAAGTTTTTTAGTATCGAGGGGGACCAAATTCAATTTACATTCTCAAAAATAGAATTAGGAAACTATATTGAAGAACAATTAGAATCGACAAAGGATTTAGAAAATGTTGATAGTGAAATTCAGATTTTTCAAAATGCTTTAGACTTTTCAGAAGTTAAGGCTAGAGAAGCTATGGTTCCTCGAACTGAAATTTTAGCCGCAGAAAATTCAGAATCAATGATGGAGATCAAAAAATTATTTACATCAAGTGGATTGTCTAAAATACCAGTTTACAACGAAACAATTGATAATATTCAGGGCTATGTACACGCTTTCGAGATGTTCAGAAAGCCAGATGATCTTAAAAAAATTCTTCTCCCTGTAGCTTTTGTACCTGAGACAATGAAAATTAGCGAGGTCTTGAAGCTGCTAACGAAACAAAGAAAAAGTATAGCAGTAGTATTGGATGAATATGGGGGAACCTCTGGAATTATAACTGTTGAGGATATTATTGAAGAACTCTTTGGAGAGATAGAAGATGAGCACGACAATATAGCTCACTATGAGAGACAATTAGAATCTAATTTATTTGAATTTTCCGCTAGGTTAGAAGTAGATTATATAAATCAAAATTACGGGATATCCCTTCCTGAAAACGAATTCTATGAGACTCTAGGGGGACTTATCGTTCATTTAAAGGAAGAAATACCTACCAAAGGAACTAAAATTGAATTAGAAAATTTTGAGTTTGAAATTAAAGAAGTTTCTTCTACAAAAATTGAAAGAGTTTTCCTTAAAATTAATCCTGAAAATTAGTTTCTATATTTCAATATAATAGATGGAGATTCTATCTAAACCCTTAAATAACAATTGAATTCTTTTTTGAAATCAAAAAGGAAATTGTATTTTCACGTCCGAAAAAAATTTAAATTGACATGGCAGTTTTAGGACAAATTAGACAGCGTTCTTTTTTTCTTATCATAGTAATTGGAATGGCTCTTTTTGCATTTGTTATTTCCGGAGTTTTTGACGGAAACACCTCAAGCGCGCCAACTGATCCTATTGCAGTGGTTAATGAAGAGGAAGTTGAGCTGACATTTTTTAGACAAATGGTTGAACAAGCAGAAAGAAGCTATAATTTTTCTACAATGCAAGCTGTAAATTCTGTGTGGGATGAAATGATCAGATTAACTGTTTTTAAGCAAGAATTTGATCTGTTAGGTATAGATGCAGGCAAAGAACAAATTGAGATGATCCTGTCTAAGGACGAAAGAATAGTCCAAGACCAACGTTTTCAAAATGAATCAGGATTTTTTGACTTTGGAATTTTTACAGACTTTGTTAATAGCTTGCGTGTTGAAAATCCTCAAGCATATCAAAACTGGAGGTCTCAGGAAGAAAGTATTATTGCACTAGCCAAAGAAAATATTTATTATGACCTAATAAAATCTAGCTCTGGATTCACTGAATTAGAGGGTGAAGATGCATATCACCTTGAGAATGATAAGGTTAATATTAATTTTGTTAATATACCCTTTAATGAAGTTCCTGATAGCTTATTTAAAATATCGAATAGTGACATTATTAGATATGTAAATCAAAATAAAGAAAAATTTGAGTTAGAAGCTTCAAGGAAGGTTAACTACGTAGTTTTTCCTGAATTGGCTACTGACGAAGATAAAAGTAGAATTCGAGCCAATTTAGATAAATTAAAAGAATTAAGTGTTGAATACAATGATGTATCCAAATTGAATGACACCATTCAGGGTTTAAAAACAACTCAAAATATAACTGAGTTTGTTGAGCAACACTCCGAGGTGCCTTTTGACTCTGTTTATCGTGCTAAAGGAGCTCTTGCTAATGATTATGCTGATATTCTTTTTGAACTTAAAAAAGGCGATGTTTTTGGACCCTACGAGGATGGAGAACAATTTAAAATCTCAAGATTTATTGACAGGAAAAATGGTGGATCAATTAGAGCAAGTCATATTTTAGTTTCTTATGAGGGCGCCTCTCGTGCTAGCGCTCAAACTACCAGAAGTAAAGAGGAAGCTCAAAAAATGGCAAATAAATATTATCGTGAGGCTAGAAGAAAACCTGATGACTTTTCTGAATTAGCCATTCAGTATTCTGATGGTCCTTCAAGCTCTATGGGTGGTGATCTAGGTTTTTTCCAAGAAGGAACTATGACAGATAAATTTTTCGAATTTTGTAATGGATCTCGGGTTGGAAGAATAGGAATAGTAGAGACTGAATTTGGATTCCACATAATTAAAGTAACTGACAAAGAAGATATTGTTTTAATTGCTGATGTTGTTAAGCAAATTGTTCCTTCCGGAGAAACCTCTAATGAAATATTCCAGAAAACAACTCAATTTGAAATGGAGAGTATAAATCGTAAAGATTTTCGAGCTACTGCTCAAAAATATGGATATGAAATTAAGGAGGTCGATCAAGTCAATATTCTAGATGAAAATCTACCATCGATTCAACGGCAGAGAAATCTTGTTCAGTGGTTATTTAATGATGGTACCAGAATTAATGATATTAAGAGATTCAGTTTAACCAATGGAGGATACGTTGTTGCCCAGTTAACGGATATTATACCAGAGGGCTCAATTAATATTGATACAATTAAAGAAGAAGTTACTCAAGAAATAATAAAAAATAGTAAAGCTGATTATTTATTAGAAATGTATAATTCATATATTTCGTTGGATAGCCTTTCTGAAGTGATAGGGAAAGAAATAGAAACCGCCTCTGCCTTAACGCAGAAAAATAATGTGCTTCCTGGAGCTGGTTCTGAGCCTTATGTCATTGGTGTAGCTTTTGCGATGGAATTAAATCAACCCTCAGCTATTATTAGAGGGAATAAAGGTGTCTACATGATTGAAGTTTCTTCGAGGGAAATTGCGGAAAACCTTGAAAGCTATCAAGCTTATGCTAATGTTTTGAAAATTGAAGAAAATAATAGAATAAGTTCGGTAATTTATAACGCGCTAAAATCTGCTGCAAAAATAGAAGATAATCGTCCAGTTTACTACTAGGTAATTAATAAATTAATTCATCATAAGTGAATACCGTTGAATATCCTTTATCCTTAAAATAGTTGGGTGTACTGGAGTCTCCAGTTGCCAGGATAAAATCCCCCCCCCATGCCCCTAGGCTTTTAACAGCTCCTTTGAAGTCTTTAAAGTATTTTTCTTTTATTGGCTCAATTGATAGAAGCTGACCAATAAAACGTTCATGTTCCCATAGAAGTAGTTCAAATTCACTCAGACTTTCTGAAGTGCTAATTAATAAGGACAATTCATTTGCTCTAGTAATTTCTCTATCATTAATATCTTTTTTCATAAATTCTTTAACCGCTTGGCGGCTATTTATCTTTTGATTTAGATAAACGAAGTAAAGAGCATTTTTAAAGTTGGGATCAAAATCACAATCTTCAATCTCAGGTCTTTCCATTTTCCAACTATAAAGTAAAGCTTTTTCAGCACTTGCACAGGCAATATCATAACCACTTCCTCCAAAGGTTTCATTAAGAAGAGCGTAAGGATTAACACCAGCCCAATTAGCTAAGTTTACAATTAAAGTAGATGAGGTCCCTAGCCCCCAGAAACGGTCAAATTCCAAACGAGTGATTACGTTTCCACCAGATAATTTCAAGAAAATGGGATTTTGATATCTAATGGCCAATAAAACATGACGTAGACGATCGGCGACTTCAGTGTTATCTGTCTTGATTAAGCTGAAATCGTCTACCAAAAAGCAGGCATTAAACCATGGAACTCCGCTTTTATCCAAGCTTTTCCATATAAGTTGTCTAGAGGGCTTATTTTCAAAACTCAAAGTTTGTCCAAGTTTACTCGGTAGAGCTAAGGCTCGAGCTCCCTTAAGCACAAGGTACTCTGCTGATAGCAATAATTTTCCACGACTATAAAATGACTTCATTTCTATTAGGAATTCGATTTTAAGAAATCGCTTACTGAGCTATGGCTTACCGTATTGGTTTTAAAATAAACGATTGCTTTTTCTTTTTGATCTTCTGTAGCCTTTTTTTGATTTAAGATATTAAGCAAGTGCATTTTCATGTGTCCTCGTTGAATCCCTGATGTTACCAATGATTGTATTGCCGCAAAATTTTGAGCTAAACCTGCTACTGCAATAACCTCCATTAGGGTTCTTGAATTTGGATTTCCAAGCAACTCCATTGACCATTTGACAAGAGGATGAAGCTGAGTTAGTCCACCAACTGTTCCAAGTGCTAAAGGTAATTTAATCTCAAAAAAGAAATAATTATCTTCAATATAAGCATTACTCAAACTAGAGTATATTCCATCCTTTGAGGCATAAGCATGCGCTGCAGCCTCGACGGCTCTAAAATCATTACCGGTAGCCATGACTACCGCATCAATACCATTCATGATTCCTTTGTTATGGGTAACAGCTCGATAAGTTTCTTTTTGAGCAACTTCAACTGCTTTAATAAATTTTTCGGCAAATGCTTGAGAGCTTAAATCTTTTGTCTCCTCCAGCTGTTCTATAGGACAGCTAACAGATGCATGAACAATGCATCCAGGTACATAGTTGGATAGAATACTCATTACAACCTCAATTTGTTTTTCTTCCTCATTAAAATCATCGTATTCTAGGGCGGCAGATTGAAGTGTCTTAGCAATTTGTTCCAAACAGGAATTAATAAAATTGGCTCCCATTGAATCTACAGTTTCAAAAGTTAGATGTAACTGAAAATATTCCTCCATTAAGTCAGTTTTATCCAGTAAAATTATTCTTTTAATTCCTCCACCACGATTCCGCATGTTCTCTGTAATCGATGAGGTGCTCTCAAGTAAACTTTGTTTTTTAGTTTTAAAAAATAAATTTAGCTTTTCAGTATTTCCTTTAAATAAAAAATGTACATGTCCAATTTTTTCGGTTCCAATTACATTAGCTTTGAATCCACCTCTTGAAGCCCAGAACTTTGCTGATTTTGAGGCTGCAGCTATAACGGAACTTTCTTCAATAGCCATGGGAATAGTATAATTAATTCCGTTGATCAAAAAATTTGGAGCGACTCCAAGTGGTAAGTAAAAATTAGTTAATGAATTTTCTACAAATTCATCGTGAAGCTTCTGTATTGAGGGGTTGGAATGACTATAGCCACTTATTAACTTTTTTGCATTTTCTGGATTATCGAAATGTAATTGAGTTACCCATTCAATTTTTTCGGCTTTGGAAAACTTGGAAAAACCTTCTATTTTTTTTGACACTTTAGAGACATATCTGAGATTTGTAAATATACGTCATTTCAAAATTTAACTACTACCAATGGGAATCCATAAAAATGAAAAAAAGTTTTACTGCTAAAAAGACTAACTTTATATTTGAAAAATTACCAAAAATATGACAAAAGTGTACTTTATTCCTGACTCTGAAAAAACTCTATTTGGTCATCCTGCTGGGTTATTCGTTTTATTTTTTACGGAACTATGGGAACGTTTTTCTTATTACGGAATGCGAGCATTGTTTACTATCTTTTTAGTTGCAGAAACTACAGGCCAAAATAAAGGTTTCGGTTGGACAAATGAGGAAGCACTCTGGCTTTATGGATGGTATACCATGCTAGTTTATCTTGCATGTATTCCTGGTGGCTGGATTGCGGATAATTTTTTAGGTCAAAAAAAGACCGTAATGCTTGGAGGATTAATGCTTTGTTTGGGCCATGGAATCTTAGCTTTTGATAGTGAAATTAGCTTCTATGCAGGTTGTGCTTTTATCATCTTGGGTGTTGGAGGATTAAAACCAAATATTTCTTCAATGGTTGGAGGGTTGTATCCAAAAGGTGACATAAGAAGAGATTTGGGTTTTTATATTTTTTATATGGGGATTAACCTGGGCGCTTTTTTTGCTCCACTTTTGTGTGGCTGGGTTGGGGAAACATATAACTGGCATTATGGTTTTGGACTCGCTGCAGTAGGGATGATAATTGGTCAATTCGTCTACTATTTTGGTCAGCCTTATTTAGATAAAGTAGGAAATATAAAAAAGATTTCTGCTGATCAAAAAAAGGAACTAAAAAAACAAAAACTCACTCAAATTGAAAAAGACAGGATCAAGGTACTTTTGATCAGTTTTTTAATGATAATTGTTTTTTGGGGTGCATTTGAACAGGCCGGCGGATTAATGAATTTATATGCCAAACAAAAAACTAATCGTTTTCTCATGGGCTGGGAGGTTCCTGCTTCCTGGTTTCAATCCCTAAATGCTTTTTTTATCGTTACCCTTGCAGTAATTATTGGGCGTATATGGATGAAATTAAAAATTAAAGGGAATCCAGCTTCGTCAATTTTTAAAATTGCAGTAGGTATACTAATAATGGGTTTTGGGTTTTTATTCATGCGTTTTGCTGCATCAGAACATGAATTATTCGGATATTCATCGATGCATTGGCTAGTTTTAGCCTACCTTTTTCATACTATTGGTGAGTTGAGTGCTTCGCCGGTTTCGCTTTCATTTATCACAAAATTAGCACCAGATAAATATGCTGCGTTAATGATGGGCTTATTTTTTGCTGCATCAGGAATGGGAAATATGTTAGCAGCTAGAATTGGTGTTAATGCTGAGGCAGTAGGCGAGAAAGTAACTTTTACTGGAATTTTTATTTTCTGTACTTTATTTGCCTTTTTGATTATAGCCATTTTAAGACCAATCAATCGTCTTATGCACAGAGCAGAATATACATGATCAAATATAAATTTAAATTAAGAAGCAATGAGATTAAATATATTTGTTTTTATCATTATAAGTAACTTAGTAAACGGGCAGGCCATCGAATGGATTTCATTTGAACAGGCGATTAAAGCACAAAAAGAAAATCCTAAAAAAATCCTAATGGATGTTTATACAGATTGGTGTGGGCCGTGTAAGCTTATGGACAAAAATACCTTTCAAAATCCTTATGTTGCTGCTTATGTTGTTGAGCACTATTATGCAGTAAAGTTTAACGCTGAAGGTAATGAAACCATAAATTACTATGATAATACATTTAAAAACCCAAATTATGATCCCATCAAAAAAGGGAGAAACGCTACGCATCAGTTTACCCAGTTTTTAGGCGTCAAAGGTTATCCTACAATTGTATTCATTAGTGAGGTAGGAGATTTAATAACTCCGGTAGTCGGTTATCAAAACCCTCAGCAATTGGAGCTTTACCTAAAAATGATCAAACAGGGTGATTACATGGTTTTTTCTAAACCTGATGATTTCGAAAAGTACCTTAAAAACTTTGTGCCTAAATTTAAAAACTGAGCTTAAAACTTGCCTTTTTCTAAACATTATTCTAAAATGCTTATCACTATCATCTGCGATTACATTTTTTCAACTCATCTATTTAATTAAAGTGTAAAAATCACTTAATAGCTTTGAAAATTAATTCTGCAGTTTTTTTACTAGCACCTCCTTTACCTAAAATTAATCGCAGTGACTGGTAATCTGCTTTGAGCTGTTTTTGACCATCATCTGAGAGAATGAAAGCCATTTGTTTTTTTAGCTCATAGGGGGTAAAAGAATTTTGAATTAGTTCCTTTACCACTTCGCGGTTTAAAATTAAGTTTACCAATGAAATAAATTCCAGTTTAACCAAACGTTTTGCAATATGATAACTTAAAAAACTACTGCGGTAACAAACTACCTGAGGGACGTTGAATAATGCCGTCTCAAGTGTAGCTGTTCCACTAGAAACCAGTGCCGCCTTAGAATGCATCAATAAATCATGAGTTTGATTATAAATCAATTTGACTTCCTCATCTTTAAGAAAGTGAGCATATTCATTTGGTGAAATTCCAGGAGCACCTGCAATAACAAATTCGTACTTTGGAAAAAACTTGGTGACAGTGAGATAATTTGGGAGTATTTTTTTTATTTCTTGCAACCTACTACCTGGTAAAAGCGCGATTAAGGGTTTTGTTTCTGAAAGTTGGTTTTTAGTTAAAAATCCAGTTGGTTTTTTCAATTGTAAAATCCGGTCTAGCAGTGGGTGACCAACGTATTTAACAGAAAATTGGTGTTTTTCTTCAAAAAATTCTTTTTCAAATGGAAGAATAACGTAGAGTTCATCTAAATCCCTTTTCATCTGATGGACTCGATTTTCTTTCCATGCCCAAACTTGTGGGCTTATATAAAAATGATTTTTAAACCCCTTTTTTTTTGCCCATTTTGAGATTCTCAAGTTGAATCCAGGATAATCAATGTATATAATAACGTCAGGGTTGAATGCTAAAATATCCTTTTTACAAAATTTAATATTGCTAAGAATGGTTTTTAGATTAGTTATTACTTCCCAAAAACCCATGAAAGCCAATTCTTTGTAGTGTTTTACTAATTTCCCACCACTATTCTGCATTAAGTCCCCCCCCCAGCAACGAATATGCGCCCTAATATCCTTTTTTTTTAGGGCCTCGATTAATTTTGAACCGTGAAGGTCACCTGAAGCTTCACCAGAAATGATATAGTATTTCACTTTAAATGATTTTCAATAGCGCAATAAATAAAACAGTGATAAGGGAAATTATCAGGATTCCTTTAGCGAAATTTATCTTTTTTTTTCGGATCGCTAAAAGAAATAAGGGTAGGTTGATAAGCGCCCCCAAGCTTATAAGTCCTCCAAGTTTTTTTTGAGCATAAAGTACAGCAATAGCATCTTCTAATTTTCCCCCTGAGAAAATTAAGATGATAAAAATCATCATGCTTAGGCTTGCTGAGGATCCAGCAATTACTCCCATGGTCAATTCATTAAATCTCAAAATCCCAGGTATTTAAGTGTTGAATAGCATGATGCGCCGTCATATCAAACTCTACAGGAACAACAGATATATAGCCATTGGCTAGAGCCCATTCATCTGTATCTTCTCCTTTATCCTCATTGACGAATTTTCCAGTAAGCCAATAATAATCTAATCCCATTGGATTTCTTCTTTTATCAAATTCTTCTACCCAATAAGCTTTCGCTTGACGGCAAATTTTAATTCCATTAATTTGTTCCTCTTTTAGTTTGGGGAAGTTTACATTCAATACAACGTTTGCAGGAATTTTATTTTGAAGCGCACTAAGTGTAATTTTTTTGACATAATTTTTAATTGCTTCAAAATCTGCTCCCCAAAGGTAATCTAAAAGTGAAAAACCAATTGCCTGAATACCTTCTATACCAGCTTCTAATGCAGCACTCATTGTTCCAGAATAAATTACATTGATGGAGGAATTAGATCCGTGGTTAATACCTGAGACACACAAGTCAGGTTTTCTGTTTAGAATTTCGTTCACAGCAAGTTTTACACAATCTGCTGGTGTACCAGAACAACTATACTCTAAATGAGTAGCATCTGGGACATTGATTTTTGTACAATGAAGGGTTGAGTTGATTGTAATGGCGTGACCCATTGCAGACTGTGGACTATCTGGAGCAACTACCACTACCTCCCCAATTTCATTCATTACTTCGATTAAATTTCTGATTCCTGGGGCACTAATCCCATCGTCGTTAGTCACTAAAATCAAAGGCTTTTTATCCATAACAAAATTGTTAAGAGCAAAATTAATAAATATTAGTACCTGAAAATCATTTTAGCATCAGCAAAAAGTTTTTTTAGGTTTATATTTGATAATGGCTTTTTAGTTAAATTTACTTTTTAAATGAAGATATCTATGAGGACAGTTAGTATTATTATCGTTGTCTGTTCGATTTTAATTTCTTTAAGCTTTGGTGCAGTAATTATTAATCCAGATAAAGATAAGTTGTTAATTGAAGTAATTACCTACGTCATGCAGCGAGGTCACTTCAATCCAAAGAAAATTGACGATTCTTTCTCTGAAAATGTTTTCAGAAATTACATTAATGATATAGATGGACAGCACAGATTTTTTCTACAATCTGATATTAATAATTTTAAGCGTTACCAAAAAGAAATTGATGATCAAATTAAATCCTCTGAAATATCTTTTTTTAATTTGACTTTCAATCGTCTGAAATCTCGGATTGAGCAGGTTAAAGAATTTTATGAAGAAATTTTAACTACACCATATGATTTTAAAACCAAAGATTCAATTAGCCTAAACTTCAAAAGCCTTCCTTATGCTAAAACATTAAACGGACTAAAAGCTATTTGGAGAAAAAGATTCAAATTATCCACTCTTGAACACTATTCATCTTTGAAGGAGCAACAGACTTACAATATGGCCCAAGATAGCACTTACCAATTTAAATCAGATTTAGTATTGGAGGAGGAGGCAAGGGCTAAGACAAAAAAAAATATTAAAAATTATTTTGAGATAATCTCTGACATAGAGAGAAAAGATTGGTTCTCTATTTATGTTAATACAATTACGATGGAATTTGATCCTCATAGCAACTACTTCGCCCCAGAGGACAAAGAAAAATTTGATCAAAATATCTCAGGAAAATTCGAAGGTATTGGAGCCAGACTTCAAAAAAAGAATCAAGAGGTAGAGATAACTGAGATCATTGTTGGGGGTCCAGTTTGGAAAGCTAAAGCTCTTGAGGTTGGAGATGTAATTTTGAAAGTCGCCCAAAAAGAAGAGGCTCCTGTAGAAATTGGATCAATGCGTTTGAGCGACGCAGTTAAACTGATTAAAGGCCCCAAAGGAACAGAAGTTTATTTGACAATAAAAAGGGTAAGTGGACTCATTGAAGATATAGTTATTACTAGAGATATAGTTGAGCTCGAAGAATCCTATGCTAAAGCAAGTATAATTCTCAAGAATAATAAGCAATATGGCTTTATTCAATTACCAAAATTTTATATAGATTTTAAAGATCAAAATAGTAGAAACGCTGCGAGCGATATTAAAAAGGAAATTGAGTTGCTAAAAAAGAGAGATGTTAAGGGAATTATTTTAGACTTGAGAAATAACGGAGGAGGCTCACTGAAAACTGTAGTTGATATTACTGGATATTTCATTGATAATGGACCAATAGTCCAAGTAAAAAGTACTGGAGGAAGAAAAGATATTCTTTATGATGAAGACCCCTCAGTTGTGTGGAGTGGTTCCTTAGTTGTCATGGTTAATGAATTTTCAGCTTCAGCTTCAGAAATTTTAGCGGCAGCTCTCCAGGATTACAAGAGAGCAGTTATTCTCGGTAGTAAACAAACTTTTGGAAAGGGTACTG
>CABXUL010000014.1 GCA_902515395.1 uncultured Bacteroidota bacterium
ATGGATTACGCTCATTGAAAACAATTAATTCTAATCTTGTAAATTTTGACTTATATGGTGAGTTCCTATTATCGGAATTACCATATTTATTCCAAAATGCCGTTGCAGAGGTTTATTCTTTTATACCATCGAGAAAAGTTAAACTTAGACAAAATGTGACATTTGATTTAAGTATATTTTCGGGTAATTTAAACGCTATTTTCCCCGATTTATCTTTATATGACGGTGTATCCTTTAGAGGAGTTTTATCAGCTGATAAGCAAGTCTCAAGATTAAAATTAAATATACCTAAGATAAGCTATAAGGAAACATCTTTTCAAAATATTGATTTTCAGTTAGACAATCAAAACCCCTTTTTTAATACTTATTTAACAATTGGAATTATTAATACAGATGCTTTTGAAATTAAAGAATTTGTTACAATGAGTAAAGATTCGAAAGAGGGGCTTTTATTTAGAACGGAATTTGAGGGAGGAAATAGTGTATCTAATATGTTTGAACTTAATTATATTTTTTTACCTGATGATAATAAATCGACTTTTGAATTAAAAAAATCAATTGCATTAATTAATGGAAATCAATGGTTAATCAATCCTAACAATGAAAGAGATCACTTCTTTGTATTTGATAATTTAACAAAAAAGATTGATATCAATAAGTTTGAGGCTTCTTCTGGAAATGAAAAAATTAATTTCTCAATGAGTTATTTTAACAATAATGATTTTGATTTTCAATTTTTTGCAGACAAAGTTTTAATTGAGCAATTGGATTTTTCAAATAAAAGTTTTCAAATGAAGGGGCTACTTGATCTAGATTTAGCTTATGAAAGATCTACATTAAAAAATAATTTAAATTTCGACGGTAATGTTCATGGATTTAGCCTTAATGATTTAAAAATGGGCGATTTAAGTTTCTTTTCAGATGGAAATACTCAGTCAAATTCATATGATATTAATTTATTGCTCTCAGATGAGGGAAATGAAACACTTGTTGGAAATGGAAAAATTATTGGAATTAATGACAAACCCAACCTAGATGTTGATTTATACTTAAAACAATTCAATTTATCTTTCCTTAATCCAATTGGAAAGGGAGAAATTGATAATATTAGAGGTATGGTTTCGGGTGAGATTAATCTGAAGGGTTCAATTAAAGATTTAAAACATGATGGAAAGCTTATTCTTGAAAATGGAGGTTTAGCAATTAATGATGTAAATACAGACTATGCTTTTAAATCCGGTACGATTGTAAACTTAAATAATCAAACTTTTAATTTTCAACCTACTACTTTTAAGGATATTAAGTTTGGTACGGAAGGACAAGTCAGTGGTAAAATTGAACATAATAATTTTAGGAATTGGGCATTTGATTTTGATATATCTACAGATAGAATTTTGATGATAAATATTAATGAAAATGATAATTCCGTTTTTTTTGGAGATGGATTTATAGGAGGTAAAATTGATCTATACGGTCCATCAAAAAATCTTACCATTGATGTGGTTGGATCCACAAAAGAGGGGACTAATATAAAAATTCCATGGTCTAAAGATTATGGTTTAGTCGACACTTCTTTTATAAAATATGTTGACAAAAAATCCCTTAATAATTCAAAGTATAAGTCCTCTGAAGGTGGAGAACCGATTAAAGGATTAGAGATGAATTTTGAGCTGGATGTCAATCCTAATGCTGAAATTGGAATTGTAATTGATAAAGAAACAGGCAGCTATCTAAGTGGACGTGGTGCTGGAAATATTTTGATGGAAATTGATACGAATGGAAAATTTAATATGTGGGGTGATTTTATAACATTTGATGGGATTTATAATTTTAAAAACTTAAGTTTAATAGATAAAAAGTTTAATCTTAAACAGGGGGGTACAATTGTATGGGAGGGAGATCCTCTTTCAGCTCAAATGGATTTGGAGGCTGTTTATAGTGTTCCAGGTGGAGCTAATCCTGCTTTGCTTCTTGATAACCCTAACTTTAATAGAAAAATTCCTACAGAAGTTCTTGTTCGTCTTCAGGGTAATCTTTTGAAACCGGATGACCCTATATTTGAAATTGATTTTCCAAACACGAATGCAGTGGTTACCTCTGATATCAATTATCGTTTGGCTGATCCACAAACAAGCCAATTACAAGCAATTTCTTTGCTATCCCAGGGTATATTTATAAATGAAGTAAGTATAAGTGTAGAGGGTATAACCAATAACCTTTATGAAAAAGCCTCTGATATATTTAGTAATATTATGGGTAACGATCAAGGTAAGCTAGAGGTAGGCCTAAACTACCTTCAAGGAGATAGAAGTCAAGTATTGGATGTTGATTCAGAGGATAGGCTTGGCTTCACACTTTCAACACAAATAACTGATAAAATATTAATTAATGGTAAAATAGGTGTTCCAGTAGGAGGTATAGAAGAGACTTTGATTGTTGGAGACTTACAAATAGATTTTATTTTAAATGATGAAGGAAGCTTAAAGGCAAAGGTATTTAATAAAGAAAATGAGTTTAGATATATTGGCGATGAATTGGGATATACCCAGGGATTAGGTTTATCCTATCGGGTTGATTTTGAAACGTTTAAAGATTTGATATTTAAAATAGTAAATGGCACTAATTCTGATAGTTTTACTTCTGTTAAGCCTTAGACAGATAATGCAAATGAATTGAGGGTAAATTTTCCAATAAAAATTAATTTAAAAAAGATCTTTACAAACTGGTTAACTTTGGATTAATAGTTAAATTTGACACGATATTTATGCATATATGCCCAGTAAAATTAATAAGATTGGTGTCCTTACATCTGGTGGAGACTCTCCCGGAATGAACGCTGCGGTAAGAGCGGTAGTTAGAACTTGCGCTTATCACAAGTTGGAGTGCATGGGGATTTATCAGGGTTACCAAGGGTTAATTGATAATAATTTAACCCCTATGAATGCCAGAAGCGTAAAGGATATTATAAATAAAGGTGGTACCTTTCTTAAGTCTGCTAGATGTCTTGAGTTTAGAACACCTGAGGGAAGAAAATCTGCTTTTGAAAACGTAAAGAAAAATAATATTGACGCTCTTGTAATTATCGGAGGGGATGGCTCTTTTACTGGTGCAATGATTTTTCAGAAAGAATTTTCAATTCCAGTAATTGGAATCCCAGGGACTATTGATAATGACATAGGAGGAACCCGATTTACGCTGGGTTATGATACCGCACTTAATACTATCACAGATGCGATTGATAAAATACGAGACACAGCTAGTTCCCATAACCGTCTGTTTTTTGTAGAGGTTATGGGCAGAGATGCTGGGCATGTTGCTCTAAACGCTGGTGTTGGAGCTGGTGCTGAAGAGATACTTATTCCTGAGGAGGATATGGGTTTAGAACGCCTTCTGGAATCTCTTAAGCGAAGTGAAAAATCTGGAAAAACATCAAGTATTGTCGTTGTAGCAGAGGGAGATAAAACTGGAGAAAATGTTTTTGAAATAGCATCATATGTAGAGCAAAATTTGCCATATTATGAGGTTCGTGTCTCTGTAATGGGACATATGCAAAGAGGGGGTGCACCTACTTGCTTTGATCGTGTTCTTGCCTCGAGAATGGGAGTTTTTGCCGTTGAAAGTCTCATGGGAGGAAAATCCAATGTCATGGTTGGTATTAACGACGACCAAATAACTCTTTGTCCATTAGAGAAAGCTATTAAAGGAAAATCAAAAATCGATGAAGACCTTATTAGAGTCTCTGACATATTATCCATTTAAAGTAATTTAATTAAAACTAATTTATAAAATGTCAATAAAAATAGGAATTAATGGTTTCGGAAGAATTGGAAGACTTGTTTTTCGTTCAGCTATGAAACAATCAGATGTATCAATTTTAGCAATAAATGATTTACTGGATGTGAATCATCTTGCTTATCTTTTAAAATATGACTCTGTTCATGGAAATTATGATGGAGAAGTAAAAGTAAAAGGAAATAATTTAATTGTTGATGGCGAGGAAATAATAATCACAGCTGAGCGCAATCCAACTGATATTGGTTGGGGAGCAATTGGTGTTGATATTGTTGCTGAATGTACAGGTATTTTTACTACTTTAGAAAAGGCACAAGCACACATTGATGGTGGGGCAAAAAAAGTAGTTATCTCAGCACCATCTGCTGATGCACCGATGTTTGTGATGGGTGTTAATCATTTAGAAGCTACCACTAATCAAAATATTGTGTCAAATGCTTCTTGTACAACAAACTGTCTTGCTCCAATTTCAAAAGTATTAAACGATAATTTTGGAATTGCCGAGGGTTTAATGACTACTGTTCATGCAACAACAGCAACTCAGTTTACTGTTGATGGGCCATCTAAAAAAGATTTTAGAGGAGGAAGAAGTGCCTTAGTTAATATAATGCCCGCATCAACAGGAGCAGCAAAAGCTGTTACTAAAGTCATCCCTTCTTTAGTTGGTAAGTTAACGGGAATGGCTTTTAGGGTTCCTACTGCTAATGTTTCCGTAGTTGATTTAACCGTTAAGTTAAATAAGGAAACCTCCTATGATAAAATTAAAGACGCCATGAAATTAGCCTCTGAAAATGAAATGAAGGGTGTTTTAGGTTATTGTGACGAACCTTTGGTATCTCAAGACTTTGTCGGTGACAAAAGAACGTCAATTTTTGATGTAAATGCTGGAATGGAATTAAATCCAAGTTTTTACAAAATTATTTCTTGGTATGACAATGAATGTGGTTATTCTAATAAGTTGATTGATTTAGCCAAGCATATTTATCAACTCTAAAGCCAAACAATGATTTTTATTGTTGATAGTGGTTCCACTAAAACTGATTGGATTTCATTAAATTATAAAGGAGATGTCCTTTTTTCTACGCAGACTCTGGGATTAAACCCTCAAGTCTTACCTAGTGCTATCCTTACAGAAAGAATAATAAATAATTATGATCTTTATCAAAATAGAGAAAAAGTTTCTCACATATATTTCTATGGAGCAGGCTGTGGTGTTGAGACCCCTGTTAAAAGAATAGAAAAAGTCTTTAAAGAAATTTTCGTAAAAGCCAAGTTTTCAATAAAAGAAGATACCTATGCAGCTGTTTATTCGACAATTTCTATTGGTCAACCTGCCATCGTATGTATATTGGGTACAGGTTCAAATTGTACTTATTTTGATGGAACTCAAATAGAACAAAGAATAGATTCACTTGGATATGTTCTTATGGATGAAGCTAGTGGAAATTTTTATGGAAAGCAGTTGATTAGAGCGTATTATTTTAAAACCATGCCCACTCAATTAGCAAAGGAGCTTAAAAAACAATTTGATCTCTCTGCTGATACAATAAAAGAAAATGTCTACCTTAAGGAGAATCCTAATACTTACCTAGCTAAATTTGCTCAATTTGTTATTCAGCACAAGGAAGTACCCGAAATGAAAGCTATTATTCATAATGGTCTTCAGAGATTTATATCTCATCAAATTCTTCAATTTGAGGATGCCAAAAACATACCAATACATTTTGTAGGGTCTATTGCTTTTTATTTAAAGACAGAGGTAGAAGAAGCTCTAATTAATAATGGATTAAAAATAGGAAACGTCATTAAAAGACCTATTGATGGTCTTGTAGCACATCATAAACGATTATTAGACACTTCTTACATTTAACATTAAACATTTATTTTACAGCAATCATTGAAATTTCGATCCTGACATTTTTAGGTAACGTCTTTACAGCTAATGTTTCCCTGGCAGGAGCTGATTTATTTTCAAAATAACTACCGTATATTTGATTAACTTGTCCAAAATTTTCCATCTCAGAAAGAAAAATGGTTGATTTTACTACATTTTCGAATTTCATCTCTGCAGCATCCAAAATATAACCAAGATTTTCCATAACCTGTTGTGTTTCCTTTTTAATATCACCTTGAACTAATTCCATATTTTCTGATTTTAATGGAATTTGACCCGATATATAAAGAGTGTCATTCACCATTACAGCCTGATTATATGCGCCTATCGGTGTTGGAGCATTTAAAGTTGATATTATTCTTTTTTTCATAGTTTTAAATTTATCTTAAACGCCTGTCTGGCTCTCTATTTTTCTCATATTTTATATCACTTAACAAACCTGATTTAATCCCTATAAAAAAGTTCCATGATGCGCGATTACTAAAGGGTATCCAACTAAAGTCTAATCGCCAGCTGTCAAGATCACGATTAAACCTTAATTGGGTATAAGTGAATCCGTGATTTTTAAAATCAAATCCTGATGATCCACCTATTTTCCATTTTGGAGTAAGCTCTATATCTCCAGAGAACATTAATGAATTATTAGAGAAGTCATTTTGTCTTCTTGAATTGTTATATGTTAAAGAGTATGTTAATCTAAATTTCCATGGAATTTTAGATCGATATGAGGGATATTTTGTTTTATTAGCCTCTTCCTGTTCTTCCTCTGATTCGTATGAATAGTCTTGATTTCCTCTTCCAATTGTGTCACCAAAAAGGTCATCTGCTCTCCCTCCACCAGTAGCGTTTTCATAAAAACTAAATGGGTCATCTTCTTCATCTTCTTTTTTCTTTTTTTTATCTCTATCCTTTTCAAAATCGCTACTTTTAAAGCCATATCCTGTATTTAAATTAGCACTTGTAATTCTAAAAAGTCCACCATCGGTGTCAAAGTGAAACTTATTGACTCTTAAGTTATCCTCATTTAAACCATATGGGTCTAGTGTAGCACCAAGGTTAACAGCCATTTTTTTATCAAATAAATCAATTCCAGTTGAAACTCTGACCGGACTCCATTTGAATTGATCAGCTATGAAATTATAGCTGGTGCTAAGATTAAGTTGTTTGATCAATTGAACTTTTTTAAGCTCTGTTTTCGTTGTATCGGGATCAACCACTTTTGCTTCGAAAAGATTATTTATACTAATTCCCATACTTTTTGAGATTCCTCTTGAGGGCTGTCCGAATAAACCACCCTCAAATTGGGTATATTCCCTTGTATTTCCATCTGCATCAATAATATATTCATCATAATATTGATCAAAACTAGGAGCGGAACTATAACTAATTGATGGTCGAATAGTATGGCGAATAGATCGTATTTTTTTATCTTCCTTGAAGTTAACTGTTCCATAAATATTAGTTGCAAGACTTAAACTATAACTATATGTTCTAAAGGCTTTTAATCCACTTATTGTGTCCTTTACAGCAACTCCTAATGTGGAATCATAGTCATTATATTTAATGGTCTTTGGCTGCCAAACCTCTAAGTAATTTGCACTTGCAGCCATATTAAAATATTTAAATATTTTAAAATTTGTACTCAGAGGAATTGTGTGTTGAATTCCAGATTTCGCGTTTTCAAACATCCTGCTTGTAAACAGATCATCCTCAGTTGTTACTATTCTGTTTTCTGCTCTTGTGCTGTATTGAAAATTTATATTTTGAATTAAACCTTTTTTTGGCTTGTCTTTGGGTTCAAAGGGAAAAATTCTATCCATATTGCCCTGAAAAGTTGGTAGAGTTAGATTAACACTTTTAGTGTTTGAATTCTGAGATAAATTTGCATTTATACTCATATTAATACTCGGATTTCCAGGAATCCTCTTAGAATACGCCACTGATGAACTCAATGTGTTATTTAAAAAATTTGGACTATTTAATTGATTAACTGACTCCCGAAAATAATCACTACTTCCAAAGTTTACTGATGCTGAAAAATTAGAATTTGGACTTGCTTTTGGATCTTTAGAGTGATTCCATCTTACATTAAATACAGTTGATTTAGAATAACCTGGAAGGCCCTTTTCTCCACTAATTAAATTTTCAAACCTTAGACTCAATGCACCACTAAAATTATACATCATTTTGTACTTAGAGTCAATTCTAATTCCATAACTCCCATTACTGTAGTAGTCTCCCGTCAATGCCAAATCATAATAATCAGACAAAGCAAGGTAGTAACCTCCGTTTTGTAAAAAGTATCCTCTATTGTTATTTTCCCCAATTGTTGGGAATAAAAAACCAGATTGTTGTTTTTGTGAAGATGGAAAGTAAGCAAAGGGTAATGCTACTGGTGTTGGGACATCAGCGATGTACATATTTGTAAATCCAGTAACAATTTTTCCTTGAGGGACCATCTTTCCTTTTCTTATTCTAAAGTAATAATCTGAATCATCAAGTTCACCTCCAGTAGTTACTTTTGCGTCTTTGATATAATAAACCGAGTCGTTTTCTTTTTTAGTAAATGCAGCATAAACATTCATTCCGTTTTGAGCAGATTTAGAATTCCAGATTAAAGCTTTCTTAGTATCAAAATTGAATCGCATTGAATCAGGATAGATTTCGTTATTAATTTGCTTGAAAAATGGATTCTGAATTAAATTACCCAGTGAATCTGGAATTCGTCCCGCAGTTACCTCATTTTTAGAATAATCTAAAATTATGATTCCTGCTCGTAACTCCATATCTTGATAATATAACTCAGCTTCATTATAAAGTATTAATTTACTATCTTTTCTATTTATCCTTACATAGTCAGCTGCATTGTATCTGACTTTATCCAAAAGTGTAGGCTCTTTTTTTGGAATAGAGTCATTGATTAAATTTTCTTTAGTAGAAAATGTTTCTTTATTTTCAATATTTTTAAAACGCTTGTCAGGACCCTTAGAATCAGACATAGATTGTGAATACAATTGGTTTAGCCAAAAAAATATTAACAAACTGACTGTATAAAATGACTTTGATTGCAAACCGAATAGTCCTAAATTTGTGTAAGATGATTCATCTGTAGGCTAAAATTAGTGATATTTTTATAGTTGATTGCAGATTTAACCCTTTTATAAATGCTTTTAAAATCACGACTTAAGCTCTTTTTAGCATTATTTTCCTCTTTTACTTTATTAGCAGAGAGGCCAATTATTCATTCTAAATTTAAGAGAAACAACCCAAAACCGTTTGTTGTTGTTTTAGATGCAGGACATGGAGGTCATGATAGTGGAAACAGAGGGAATGGATACTTTGAGAAAAACATAGCTTTGAATATTGCTTTAGGAATTGGAAAAATACTTCATAAAAATCATGGCATAAAAGTTATATATACACGAAAGACTGATGTTTTTGTAAAACTAGTAGATAGGGCAAAAATAGCAAATGAAGCTGATGCTGATTTGTTTGTTTCAATTCATTGTGATGCATTTAAATCCTCAGCAGTATTTGGTGCTGGTACATTTGTTCTTGGACTTCATGCTAATCAAAGGAATTTTGAAGTTGCTAAAAGAGAAAATTCTGTAATTTTTTATGAAGAGGATTACGAAAAAAATTATGAGGGTTTTGATCCCAATAATCCGGAGTCAGTTATAAGTTTAACCTTAATGCAAGAAGCCTACTCAAATCAAAGTATTGAAGCAGCTGACGCCATTCAAAAAAGCTTTGTTTCCTCTCTTGGAAGAAAAAATAGAACAGTAAAACAAGCAGGTTTTGTTGTATTAAAGTATACTTACATGCCCAGTGTTTTAGTAGAGGCTGGATTTTTAACAAATAAAAAAGAAGGGGCGTATCTTAACTCGAAGAAAGGGCAAAATGACATGGCTAAGTCAATAGCAAAAGCAATCGTTAATTATAAAGATGACATAGAAAAATCTACAATTGATGTAGAAACGTTTAACCAAGAAAAAAAGTTAACGTATAATAAAAATAATCAGGAAATTTTTTTCAGAGTTCAAATTGCTGCAAGTAAAAATTCATTAGACCCAAATTCATATAATTTTAATGGATTAGAGCCAATCCATAAGTTAAAAGATGGTAGTTACTTTAAATATTATTTCTCAAAATCAAAAAGTTACAAGCAAATTCAAAAAGAAAAGAGAAAAGCGAAAAAAAAAGGCTTTAATTCTGCATTTATTGTCGCATTTAAAGGGGATAAACAAATAAAATTATCTGAGGTATTAGACAAATGAAAAGAATCATTGTGTATAAAAAAAGAGTAGATTTGTAACTATAAATAATACGCTATAAATTGAAAACATCCCGTGAAATAAAAACAGCTTTTTTGGTTATAGGTGGAATAGCTTTATTTATTTATGGATTTAGTTTTTTAAAGGGTACATCGCTTTTCGAAAGAGATAAGACTATTTACACAATTTATAACGAAGTTGAGGGGCTTGTTCCAGGTGCAAAAGTGACTATTAATGGCCTTTCTGTTGGCAAGATTTCTGAAATTGATTTCCTGCCAAATTCCACTAGAATACTCATAACAATGAAGATTAGAGATGAGTTAATTTTTTCTACTAGCAGTACTGCTCTTCTATATGAAACAGGATTAATTGGAGGAATGGCCGTGGCTATAAAACCAGTTTTTGATAATGAAAATAAAATTATTTCGGGAGATACTCTAGCTTCTGAAGTCAAGCCAGGTTTAACTGAGTTAATAAATCGTCAGATAGAACCTCTACAAGCAAAAATTTCAAGTATGTTGTCTAGTGCTGATTCATTATTTATAGGTGTAAGTAATGTTCTTGATAATAATACTCAATTAAACCTAAAAAGTACACTACAAAACCTCTCTAACACGACTCAAAACCTTAATGAAGCCTCCTCTTCTTTGATTAAAATTTTAGATGACAATCAGAATTATATTAACACAACCTTTAATAATTTTTCTGATACCTCTGCAAACTTAAAATCCATTACAGACTCAATTTCAGAAGCAAATATTTCGCTTACAATGAGAGAGCTTAATGAAACAGTTAGGGGTTTAAATTTAATTGTATCATCAATAGAGAATGGAAAAGGCACTTTGGGTAAAATCGTTAACGATGAGTCTTTATATGAAAGCTTGATGGATGCTTCTGATGAATTGGAAAGTTTGCTTAGTGATTTAAAAAATCATCCCAAAAGGTATATTAATCTTTCTATTTTTGGGAAAAAAGAGAAACCATATATATCTGAAGAAAATAATCAATAGAGGTGGCGTATTTATCCAATATTCTTTTTGCAATTCTCTTTACAAGCTCAATTTTTTTGTTTAGAAGAAATTTTCTCTTAATAAAAAGAAACATCTTATTAGGAAAGAATATTGACAGAATGGATAGACCAAAAGAGAGGTGGCTGAATATGCTTAGAGTTGCTTTTGGACAGTCAAAAATGGTCAGTAAACCTGTTTCGGGCACACTGCACTTAATAGTATATATTGGTTTTATTATTATAAACATTGAACTCTTAGAAATCGTATTAGATGGTTTGTTGGGAACTCATAGAATTTTAGCTCCTTATTTGGGTAGTTTTTATAGTTTTTTGATTGCATCTTTTGAAGTATTAGCGGCACTTGTAATTATTTCAGTGATTCTTTTTTGGACAAGGAGAAATTTACTAAAGATTAACCGTTTTTGGAACCCAGAAATGAAAGGATGGCCAAAAAAAGATGCTGATTTCATTCTTTATTTTGAAATAATTCTTATGTCATTATTTCTTTTTATGAACGCAACAGATTTTTTACTTCAAAATTTGGAAGTTCCAAATTACGTTAAAGCTGGTTATTTTCCAGTTTCGCAATTTATTACTCCTTTTTTCACTTCGTTTTCAATTCAAACTCTTATTATATTTGAACGAACTTTTTGGTGGTTACATATAGCAGGAATATTAATTTTCCTTAATTATCTTTATTATTCAAAGCATTTACATGTACTTTTAGCTTTTCCAAATACTTTTTTTGCTAATCTTGATCCTAAAGGGAAATTTGTAAATAACAAAACGGTTAAAAAAGAAGTGAAACTTATGCTGGATCCAAATATAGATCCTTATGCTAGTATTGATAGTGGATCAGAGTCAAGTAAATTTGGAGCTTCTGACGTTCTAGATCTCAATTGGATCCAATTGATGAACTCATACACTTGTACTGAATGTGGAAGGTGCACTTCTGAGTGCCCTGCGAATCAAACTGGAAAGTTATTGTCTCCAAGAAAAATTATGATGGACACTAGAGATCGATTAGAAGAAGTAGGTGCAAATGTCAGTGCAAATGGATTATTTAAAGATGATGGCAAACAGCTATTAAACAACTATATTAGTCAAGAAGAGCTGTGGGCGTGTACATCTTGTAACGCTTGTGTAGAAGCTTGTCCAATTGGTATCGATCCATTATCAATAATCATGGATATGCGTCAGTATTTGGTGATGGAACAATCTTCAGCACCCGGTGATTTAAATAATATGATGAGTAACATTGAAAATAATGGAGCACCTTGGCCTTTTAATAATCAGGATAGGTTGCTTTGGGCCAACGATAATTAATTAAAACTAAAGTATGGAAAAAGAAGAAGCTGAAAGCTACTTACACAAAAAAGTTGAAAATGGAGAGCTTATAAGTCCTGTTTTACCTGGGGGTATAAAAAACTACTTGATTGATATTGATGGAACTATTTGTGACGATATTCCAAATGAGGAACCTGATAGAATGGCTACTGCTAAGGTTTACCCAGATGCTCTAGAAACTCTTAATAAATGGTACGAAGATGGACACTTAATTTGTTTTTTTACCTCTAGAGTAGAATCACATCGAGAAGTAACAGAGCAGTGGTTGAAATCAAATGGTTTTAAGTATCATAGCCTTTTAATGGGAAAACCTAGAGGGGGTAACTATCACTGGATTGATAACCACTTAGTTAAAGCAACTCAATATAAAGGAAATTTTACTGATTTAATCGAAAAAGAAGTTACTATCGAAGTTTTTGACGACGGAAAGGACCAATAAAATTTCTCATTATGCATGTTCCAACTCTAGCTGAAATCACTGCTGAAGGAAAAAAACCTGAAGTTTTATTTTGGGTTGGTTGTGCTGGAAGCTTTGATGATCGAGCAAAAAAAATTTCAAAATCTTTTGTAAAAATCCTTCAAAAAGCGTCTATCTCTTTCGCAGTTCTAGGTACAGAGGAAAGCTGTACAGGAGACCCAGCGAAAAGGGCTGGTAATGAGTTCCTTTTTCAGATGCAAGCCGTTGCAAACATTGAAGTATTGAATTCATACTCTGTAACTAAAATTGTTACAACATGCCCTCATTGCTTTAATACCTTAAAAAATGAATATCCCGATCTAGGTGGAAAATATGAGGTAGTTCACCATACTCAACTAATTAATGATTTATTAAAAGAAGGTAGGTTTTCAATATCTGGTTCATATTACAAAGGTAAACGAATAACATACCACGATCCTTGTTACCTTGGGCGTGCTAATCAAGTTTACGAAGCACCCAGAAAGTTAATTAAAAAATTAGATGCTGAATTACTCGAAATGAAAAACTGCAAAGAGAAGGGATTATGTTGCGGTGCCGGAGGAGCTCAGATGTTTAAAGAGCCTGAAAAAGGAAATAAGGACATTAACATAGAAAGAACAGAACAAGCGCTCAAAACAAACCCAGATATAATAGCTGCAGCTTGCCCTTTTTGTAATACAATGATGTCTGACGGTCTTACAAATAAAGAAATGGATGAAAATGTTGAGATTAAAGATATCGCTGAATTAATAGCATCTGCTGAAGGTATTTAAATATGATAGTACCCTTTAATAAATTACCTGAAGAATCGAGAGTTTGGATTTATCAATCCAATCGTGTTTTTACAGTTGGAGAATTAGATTTTATAAAAGAAAATGCCAATGATTTTCTAAATAATTGGACTGCTCATGGGGCGAAACTTCAAGCAGCGATTGATATCCCATATGATCGATTTTTGGTTATTGCTTTAAATGAGTCTTTACAGTCAGCAAGTGGTTGTTCAATTGATTCTTCTGTTCGTTTTATTCAAAACTTAGAAAAAAAATTAGGTGTAATCCTTTTGGACAAGATGAATGTTACTTACCGAATAAGAAATAAGATAGAATATATCTCACTAAAAGATTTTAGGAAAATGGTTAAAAAAAAACTACTTAATTCAAATGTTATTGTTTTTAATAATTTGGTAATTAATAAGAAAGAATATAACTCTCTTTGGGAGGTGCCTGCTATAAATAGTTGGCACGCTCGTTATTTTTGATTAATTGATGCGCTTTAATTTTATTTTTTTATTGCTATTTGGAGGTTACTGTCTATCACAGCAGCCTGATCCTCTTTTAGTAGATGAGACTAAAAATCAGAATCAATGGGTGGATAGTATATACTCTACTCTAAGCTTAGATGAAAAAATAGGTCAACTTTTTTTTCCAATGGTTTTTTCAAAAAAAAACGACCAGCATTTTAAGGAAATTAAAAGTTTGATCCAGGACCATCATATTGGGGGTTTGATATTTTCTCAGGGGACTCCTGTTAAACAAACTCAATGGTTAAATGACTTTCAATCTCAATCTAAGGTGCCTTTATTGGTGACTATGGATGCAGAATGGGGGGTTGCGATGAGATTAGATTCCGTAGTGCCATTCCCTTGGAGCATGACTCTTGGAGCATCAAGAGATTATGAGATAATTAGAAAAGTTGGTCAAAGAATAGGGGAACAGGAACGATTGTTAGGTGTCCACATGAGTTTTTCACCCGTAGCAGATATCAATACCAATCCCTTGAATCCAATTATTGGAAATCGCTCTTTTGGTGAAAACCCTGACAAAGTAGCGAAACAGGTTGTTGCTTTAATGGAAGGCCATCATCAAGCAGGAATTCTAACAAGTGCAAAACACTTTCCAGGTCATGGAGATACTGAGAAAGATTCTCACTTAACACTTCCTAAAATTAATTTTAGTAAGGACCATATAGAAGCAAACGAACTTTATCCATTTAAAAAACTTATCGAAAAAAATGTTAGCTCTGTTATGGTGGCTCATTTAAATGTTCCCAGTCTTACAGATTCTGATTACCCTGCCTCCCTTTCGAGTAAACTTGTTACTGGACTATTAAAAGAAAAATTAGGGTTTAATGGATTGATTGTGACTGATGCTTTAAATATGAAAGGAGCAGATGCTAAAATTGATGGAAATATTGATCTTGCTGCCTTTGAAGCAGGAAATGATTTACTGTTAATATCATTGGATATTCCCAAAGGAATTAAAGCAATAAAAAATGCATATAAAAATTCTGAATATATAAAGATGAGACTTAAGGAATCTGTTAAAAAAATTTTAAAGGCAAAATTTAAAGTTGGATTAGACAAAGCTAAAAAGCTTGATATTGAGAATTTATACCAAAAACTAAATACTTTAAATGACACACTTTTAATAAGAGAAGCTTTTAGCAAATCAATTACATTAATCAAGAATGATAATGATCTTCTTCCTTTGAGTCCAAATCATAGATATTCATATATCAAACTGGGTGATTCTTCTGGAAAGGTTTTTAGGGACAGGCTCTTACAAAATTCTTCTATTGAAATTATAGACTTTAAGACGCGCTCTCAGGTATTAAAAACCTTAAAAAATGATTCAAAAGTTATAATAAGTTTTCATCGATCAGATATCAATCCATGGAAAGAAAATGATTTAACTCTGGAAGAATTGAAACTTATAGAGGCCATAGCAAAAGACCATGAGGTTATACTTGATATTTTTGTAAATCCTTATGCACTTGGAAAACTTCAAAATATTGAAAATATTAATGCCATCCTTGTTAGTTATCAAAACAATCAGATTAGTCAAGAAGTAAGTGCTGATATACTAGCTGGAGTTCAGGAGGCTAATGGTGTTTTACCGGTAAGTATAAACACTTACTTTAAGACGGGGGATGGGATTCGACTCCCAGTAAAAAATCTCTTTACAAAAACCGAACCCTCTACAATGGGTTTTGATCAAAAAAAACTCAATAGAATTGATTCATTTGCTCAAAAGGTAATCGACTCAGCAATGACACCTGGAATGCAAATATTTATATCAAGGAAGGGAAAAATGGTTTATCAAAAAAGTTTTGGTTACCATACATACAAAAAAAAGGTAGCTGTAAAAAACCATCACATCTATGATTTAGCATCTCTGACCAAGATTACTGCCACACTTCCATTAATCATTGAAGCAATTGAAGATGAAGATTTTAAGCTAGACTCTAATTTGTCTGATTTAATCCCTGAATTAAAAAACACAAACAAAGCTGACTTGACTGTAAAGGCTGTTTTATCTCATCACGCTGGTCTCACGCCTTGGATTCCTTTTTTCGAGAAAACTCTTGATCGTAAAAAAAAACCTAAAAGAAAATATTATAGAAATAATAAAAAAGGATCATATAATATTGAAGTAACTGATAAACTTTTTTTAAAGAAAAGTTTCAAAAAAGAAATGAAAAAATTCATTATTAAAAGTCCGCTCATGGATTCAATTAATTATAAATATTCAGATCTACCCTTTTATATTTTTAAAGATTATTTTGAAAGAAAAAATCAAAAATCTTTCGATATACAGGTATCAAATAAAATTTATAATCCTCTGGGATTAAAGAGGACATTATATAATCCCAGAAACAGTATCCCCCTTAATGAAATTGTTCCTTCTGAAGAGGATATATATTACAGACATAAGACTCTTAGAGGTTTTGTGCATGATATGGGTGCAGCTATGCAAGGAGGCATTGGTGGGCATGCTGGGCTTTTTTCAAATGCCACTGAAGTAGGAAAAATTATGCAGTTATATTTAAATAAAGGGTTTATTGATGGTAAACAATATTTTAAAGCAGACACCTTTGATAAATTTAATCAATGTTATTATTGTGATAAAGGCAATAGGAGGGGAGTAGGTTTTGATAAGCCACAATTATCAGGAGTTGGATCTACCTGCGGTTGCGTCAGTTTTTCCAGCTTTGGACATATGGGTTTTACAGGAACTTATGCTTGGGCGGATCCTGAGGAAGATCTGATTTTAGTAATTTTATCTAATAGAACCTATCCAAGTATGTCAAACAACCTTTTGGGGAAGCATAATATTCGAACCAGAATTCAAAAGCTTGTCTATGAGGCTTTAATAAAATAAAAAAAATTGAAAATTGTAATTGTTTGCTATCCAACATTTGGTGGCAGTGGAGTTGTTGCCACAGAATTGGGACTTTATCTATCCAGGAAAGGTCACGAAATACATTTTATTACTTACAAACAGCCTGTAAGAATTCAGAATTTAACCCCATCACTTCATTTTCATGAGGTACATGTTCCAACATATGACCTATTTAAATACCAGCCATATGAATTAGCACTTTCAAGTAGAATCGTTGAGATTGTTAAAAAATATAAGATTCAATTGCTTCACGTTCACTATGCAATTCCTCATGCATATGCTGCTTATATGTCAAAAAAAATGCTAGAGGATGAGGGGATTAGCCTTCCAATGATAACTACTCTTCACGGCACAGATATTACACTGGTTGGAAGTCATCCTTTTTATAAAAGAGCGGTTCAATTTAGCATTAATAATTCTGAATATGTTACTGCTGTCTCTCACAGCTTAAAAGAAGACACTGAACGATTGTTTGATGTTGAAAAACCAATTAATGTCATACCAAATTTTATTGATCTTTCAAAATCAAATGATACTGGTAAGACAATTGATAAACATGTAGTTGCTTCTAAAGATCAATTTGTTATTACCCACATCAGTAATTTTAGACCATTAAAGCGAATAATTGATGTTTTAAAAATTTTTGAAAAAATAAATAAAAAACTTGATGCTAAACTAATAATGGTTGGAGATGGTCCTGAAAAGCTAAAAGCAAAAAGTTATTGCAAGTCTAATAAATTAGATAAGGATGTTCTTTTTTTAGGTAACAGTAATGAGGTTGATCAAATATTATCCTTTTCAGACCTATTTTTGCTTCCCTCAGAACAAGAAAGTTTTGGACTTGTAGCATTGGAGGCCATGATCCATAAAGTTCCAGTGATATCAACCGAAACTGGTGGTTTACCTGAGGTTATAGAAAATGGTTACTCGGGTTATTTATGCCCTGTAGGTGATATAAATTTAATGGCGGACAAAGCTATTTTTATCCTTGAGGACTCAGACCGACATGAGAAATTCAAAAATCAGGCACTCGAAAGTTGTAAAAAATTTGATATTAACAATGTCATCGTGTACTACGAGAAAATGTACAGTAAGGCAATAAAAAATTAATTACTTAGGGCTGTATATTGCTTTTGCATTTTTGTAAATTTCATTTTTATCAAATGTCATTTTTTTTGTCTTTTGGCTAGCGAATTGTTCCATTTGATCATTAAAATGTTTAGATTTTGTATCATCAGAACTTCCGTATGAGATTATAGATTCAATTTCAACCCCCTTTGGAGTAAATTTTACCAACTCTATGTATGACTCTCCACTAACAACTTTTCGCATACCTTCCTTGTAGGGAGCTGAACCAATTGAAGATATTATGTCAGGTAGACCAAAAATTGATAATTCTTTATCTCCTCTGACTAATTTTTGAAAACTACCAAGTTTTATTTTAGTTGTACCAAAATACTTTTCCATGTGCTCTAATGCCTCAATCAGTGCCTTATTTAAGACAGAAGTTGTAAATATTTTAGGATCTGGGAGCTTATTGTAGTGTTTTCTTAGTTTACTGTATAATACTGCATATGATCCAGCTCCGTAGGAGTCTGCTGAAGCAACTCTGTCCCAAGATTGAATTGATTTTAAAATATTTTTAACGCTGGGGTAATCTGATGGACGCATTAAAAATAAAGAGTCGATATTCATCCAGCTGTAGTTAAATGGATTTGGGAATTGTTTGTCGAATTTAATTCTTTTGAAATCTTTGTAATCTAATCTAGGATATTGATCAATGAGTTTTTTTAGTCTTATTGAACGATTATTATCGTATTGTTCAAACCCCATATTTTCTGAGAACTTATTTTTTTGTGGGTTTTCAATAGAATCAGTTGATTTAAAAGGAGAGTGGTTAGCATTATAAAAATATCCAGATTTTGGCTGAATGACCTGAGGTAATTCTTCAATGTCATAGGTAGAGTTCCAAAGTGTTTTTTTGGTATTCCCTGGAACCACATTTGCCCAGTCATAACCCTCTGCTCTTTTAGGAATCAACCCATTTGAAATATAAAAAATTGTATCATTTTTATCAGCATAGCCGATATTATACCCGGGCAATCCTTTCATTTTTAATATATTGTAAAATTCTGTAAAACTTTTAGCTTTATTCATTCTCCACCATTGTTCTAGTGCTTTAATTTCAAAAAGTGACGGAGTTCTAACTGAATAAAATCCAGACTCGTTTTTTAGCGTTGGACCATAAATGCTTTCAAAATATCTTTTACTTATTTTAATTGGAATACCTAATATTTTGACTATTAGCCTAGCTCGGTGTTTTTTAAGCTTAAGGAATTCCTCATCAACACGATAATATCTTTTTTTTGTAGGATGCATTTCTAGAGCAAAAACATCTGTTTTGTCTGGTATATTTACTGTATGTGCCCATGCAATGTTTCTATTAGCTCCAATAAGAACATTTGGACTTCCAGCAAATAAAGCACCTATAATGTCTGTTCCTTCTTCACTGTTTAAATGGACTTCATACCATGAAGTAGGACCATCCAAGGGCTGATGAGTGTTAATTGCTAGATAAGTATTGCCATTCTTGGTCTTAGAGCTATTAAATGCAAAAGTATTAGAACCTTTAACTTCATCATTTACAGGCTTGTAATTAATCTTGTTCTTTAATATTTTTTTTACCCAATAATCACCCTTAGATGAAACAAATAGCTGGAGCTGACCGTATAGAAAAAGACTTTTGGTATTTATTGGGAATAACTTTTTACTTAGAACCTGTTCTGGATGAAGCTCTGCAAAACGATTTATTCCCTCACAGTAAGCCTCTATTATTGCCTTGTATTCGTCACTAATATCTGAAAGGTACTTCTCTTCATAAAGCCTATCGCTACCTATAAATTGAGAAATGAAGTCTATTCCCAAGGCTTTTTTTCCTTCAACATCACTAAGTAATGAATTTCCAGCTAGGTATCCTTGCTGAATGGTTTTAAAATCATCCTCAGCATGAGCCCAAGCAAGTCCATAAGCTAATTCAGCATCGGTTTTTGAAAAAATATGTGGCACACCATAATTATCTCTGACAATATCAATATTGTTTGGATTGATTTGGGCACAAACAATAAACCCAATCATATTAATTAAACCACAAAACCAGAATGGAAACCTCATATTAAATCAATTTATTTTTTATTTCTAAAGTTAATAAACCCAAAAGGGATTAAAAGAAATAGAAACCAAATTTTTGTTAAGTAAGTCACTAGTATAGAAATCAAAAAAAACGTTAATGGCCAAAACCACTTATTATTTTTGTCAATCATTTTAATTTTTTTCACATTTTCCTGAAGTCCATTCAATAACACCATTTATTTGTGCAAAACAAGTATTGGAATATGTTTTAAGGTCACATCCACATACAGGTTGATAAATTTCAATACAGAATTGGTCTAGTTTTATTTTTTCTGTATCAATACAATTACTTGCCTCTTGCTCATTATTACAATAAGTTAAGATGATTAGTGTTAAAGCAAAAAAGATGTATTTCATTTTAAATAATCAAAGATAATTGAAAGATGAAACCTTTTATGTTTTTTATAGTCTAATTAGAAATTTCAAAATAACATTAATAATTTTACACTTAAATACTTCATAGTTTTAATAAAAACATGTATAATCTATGCTTAAATATCAATTAGTTTTATTTCTACTGATTTTATCTTGTTCTGAAAAAAATATTAAGCCAAATTTGGTTTTTATTTTAACTGATGAGCAGCGTTATGATACTTCAATTCATTATGGAAATGATAAGATTATAACCCCTAACTTGAATAAACTGGGTGACGAAGCTGTTGTTTTTGAAAATGCGTATGTAGTTCAGCCTGTTTGTTCTCCTAATAGATCATCAATAATGACAGGATTATATCCACATCAAACAGGAGTTACTCAAAACAAAATACCCTTAAGTGAAGATATCGCTACCTTCCCTCAGCTTTTAGGGAAACATTCATATGAAACTGCTTATATTGGAAAGTGGCATTTAGGAAAAGAGTTAGATCCATCTCATGGTTTTAATCAAGTGATAAGTATGGAGGATGGGTATCACTGGAAGGAAGATGCTGAAGCTGGAATCACTATTCGATACAGTGACTATCATAAATGGTTAATTGAAAAGGGTTATAAACCTGATTCAAAAAAAAGAGGAACCTTCTCAAGAAATTTTTGTACTAACCTTCCATATGAGCATACTAAATCGAGTTTTATTGACAATAAAGCAATTGAATTTATTGATGTAAATAAAGACAATCAATTTATTCTTTATTTAGGTTTTTTAGAGCCTCACACTCCTGTTAACGGTCCATTTAATGATTTGCATGACATAAATGATATTGAGCTTGACAATACATATGGAAAATTTGTGCCAAAAAATGAACCTTTAAGAAATAAAATTATCAGAATTAATGAAACATCTGGGGGTGTTAAGCTTTCATTAAAAAACGAAACTTCAATTTTAAAGGAACAGATGAAGAAATATTGGGGCCTTGTCCACCAAGTAGATTTATCAGTTGGTAAAATATTAATGAAATTGGAATCCTTGGGACTTGATAAAAACACAATAGTTGTTTTTACAAGTGAACATGGTAGAATGATGGGTAAATTTGGTATTTCTCCAAAAAGATTCATGTATGAAGCATCGTCAAGAATCCCATTAATTATAAAAGCTCCAGGCTATAAGCCTAAAAAAGTTACTTATCCTGTAAGTCAAATCGATATTGTCCCAACATTGCTTAAATATTTTGGTAAATCAATACCTGATTTTCTTCCAGGAAAAAGTTTATTTGATTTTATTCCAGGTGATGTTTTCATAGAATGGAATTCAGACTTTTCGAAAGATGGCAAACCAACTAATGGCAAAAATTACGATGATTGTCCAGTAGATCCAAATGATTGTACGAAAGCTATGATGCAAAATATTAGGACTATTGTAACACCAGAAAGATTAAAACTCAGTTTAAGCGCTAAAGATTTTGATTTATCCGAGTTATATGATTTAAAAAAAGACCCTAAAGAAATAAATAACCTTTATTACAATCCAATTTATAGGGATTCAATAAGTTATTTAAAGGGAAAGATTTTGAATTGGCAAGAAAAAGTAAATGACGATTTAACGTTATAGTAATTTAAAAACCCTTGAAATCTTTTAATTTTAAAATTTTAATTTTTTTATTCATTTTAAGCAAGGGTCTTGTCTCTCAGGAGCTTTTTTCAGTAAATAAAATTGACCATAGTGAAATTCAAATTGATGGTTTTTTAAGTGAAAATGTATGGTCCAATACAAAGGTGCTTCCGATAGGATTTGAAGTTGAGCCAGCAAATAATAAGCCATCTAAGAGAGAAACCTTTGTCTATGTTTTATACTCAAGTAAGGCAATATTTATTGCTTATCATGCCTTTGATGAGCCAAAAAATCTGAGAGCTTCTGTTAGATCTAGAGATCAAAGAGGTTTCTGGAGTGATGACGCAATTGTTGTTCATATTGACACATTTAGGGATGCCAGAAGTAATGTTTCTTTAGCAGTTAATCCATTGGGCAGTCAATTCGATTTTTTGTATGAAAATTTTGGCCCTAGAGCCACATTTAATACTAATTTCAACATAAACTATGAATCTGCCGGAAGAATAACCGATAATGGATATATAGTGGAAATGAAAATTCCATTTTCAGAATTAGCCTTTGATAATAATACTGATCAAATATGGAATATGAGATTCAGAAGAAGGTATTACTCAGGAGGTATTCTTCATGAGAATAGTAGCCAAAAAATTGATAGAGATAATTTATGTTTGATTTGTCAAACAACTGATCCTTTTGAGTTTAAAGATATTGAAATTGAAAAAAGAAATGAGATATTACCATATATATTCTCTTCATTTTCAGGTGAAAAATCAAATCCTAGTGAAAAAATTAAATACGGAAAATCATCTAACAGGTTTGGTTTAGGTTTAAATTTTGACTTGACTAAAAACTCATCCCTTCAGATGGCATTGAATCCAGATTTCTCACAAGTTGAGGCTGATATTAGCTTAATTGATGTTAATTCCCCTGTTTCACTTCAATATCCTGAGAGAAGACCATTTTTTAATAGAGGAATGGATATAGTAAACTTTAATCAAGATATCTTTTATTCAAGGTCAATTTCTGATCCAATTTTTGCATCAAAGCTTCTAACTCAAAAAAAAGAATCCAGATTTTTTATTTTGACCGCTTTAGATAAACATACGAATTACTTGGTTGGAGGTGAAGATAAGTCAGTAGGGGGAGATTTAGATGAATCGTATTCGACATTAATTAGATATCAAAAAATTTTAAAAAAATCAAGAATTGGATTTGTTAGTTCCAATAGGATTTATCGAGATAAAGGTTTTGGAAGTTTATTTGGCCTAGACGGGTTGATAGATATAGGTAACACTTGGAGAATATTATTTGAATTTTTTAAAAATTATAATTTAGAGCCTATTTCTAATTCCATTGATAAAGAAGATAATCGATATGGAAGAACATTAAATTTAGATGGGGAAGGATTTCAGGGCCATTCCGCTTTTTTTACTATTTCTAGGAATACAGAACATTTTAAAAATGTATTAGAGTACCGAGAGTTGTCCCCAAATCATCAATCAGATCTTGGAATTATTACTCGTAATAATCAAAAGCATATTTCATTTACCAACACATATAACAATATTATTAATCGAAAATTTGTTCGTGAATTCGAATTTTCTACCGATTTGGATATTCGAAAAAACTTCAGTAATCAATTAAATTTAATTTCAATCAATTTTGCTGGTGAAGCATCCTTTTATTGGAATTCATCAATTTCATATAACTATGATCTTGATACTTTTTATAATTATTTAGGATATGATTTTAAAAACCTTGGTTTACATGAATTAAAGCTGAGAACATCACCAAGTGAATTAATAAATTTTAGGGCTGAATTTGAATGGGGAAAAGATTTATCATATAACGAAACAATACCTATGCCTGGAAAACTTATCTCTACAAGTTTTAGTCTAAGGTTTCAGCTTAGTAATAATTTAAGCATGACTCCCTCATACAGATCCTCGAAATTAAAAAAATCTAGTGATGAATACTATTTTAATGGTTCGATCTCTCGTCTTAGGTTTAACTATCAATTCAATAATTTTTTAAATATCAGATTAATAGCTGAAAACAATTCATTCAATGAGAAGTTTTTTATTCAGCCCTTAATACAGTGGAATCCAAATCCTTCGACTATATTTTACTTTGGAGGAAACCAAAGAACAGTTGATTTTGTTGATAATGAATTTAGTAGACCTGAATTACTTGATTTTAATCGCTCTCAGTTCTTTTTAAAATTTCAATACTTGATTGGTATTTAAAAGTTCATACGCTTTAATTCTTTAACAGCATGATTTACCGCCCTAGCTGTAAGAGCCATGTAAGTTAGTGAAGGGTTTTGATTTGCAGCTGATGTCATACATGCTCCATCGGTAACAAAAACATTTTTAACTGTGTGGATTTGATTAAATTTATTTAGAACCGAAGTTTTTGGATCATGACCCATTCTCGCAGTTCCCATTTCATGAATTCCTTTTCCAATAGGTGCATTAGAATCGTTGATTGTGACATCTCTAAAACCTGTAGCTTCAAGCATTTCTGCAGCCTGAATCTTCCAATCCTCTTTCATCTTTTTTTCGTTTTCTTTAAACTCGGCATCAAGAGTAATTTTAGGTAAACCAAATTGATCTAGCTTATTATAGTTTAGTGTCATTTTATTTTCGTGATAGGGGAGCACCTCTCCAAAACCTCCCATACCAATTCTCCAATCACCAGCTTGTGTAATTCTATCTTTAAAATTCTCTCCATAAGACAATTCAGCAATACTTTCAGACCAATAAGTCCTACTGGCTCCTCCTTGATATCCGTAACCTCTTAAAAAATTTACCTTTTTAGAGTTTTTGTCTATATTTCTAAATCGCGGAATATAAAAACCGTTGGGTCTTCTCCCAGTATAATATTTATCATGAAATCCATCAAAAGAACCACTAGCACCACTACCTAACTGATGGTCCATTATGTTATGACCCAATTCTCCAGAATCGTTACCCATACCGCTTGGAAAACGATTACTTTTTGATTGCATTAAAATTGAAGAGGATGCAATTGCTGATGCACACAAGAAAATAATTTTTGAATGAAACTCTAAAACCTCTTTAGTTAACCTATCAATAACTCTAACTCCAGTAGCTTTTTTTGTTTCAGCGTCATAAATAATTTCTGAAACCAAGGAGTTAGGTCTAAGCGTTAAATTTCCTGTCGATTCAGCTACGGGTAGTGTTGAGGAATTAGAACTAAAATACGCTCCATAAGGACATCCTCTTCCACAACGGTTCCGATGCTGGCAAGTTGATCGACCTGCACCAGGTTTTGTACCTGCAGTAATATGAGCTACACGTCCAATAGTTAAAAGTCGGTCATTATATTTTTTAGAAATACCCTCTTTGAGGTGGCTTTCAACACAGTTAAGTTCCATTGGCGGAAGAAATACACTATCTGGAAGGTGTGGTATGTTCAATGATTCTCCACTAACACCAATAAATTTTTCGACATGAGAGTACCAGGGAGCTATGTCTTTGTACCTAATCGGCCAATCTACTCCGTAACCATCTTTTAAATTAGCCTTAAAGTCCAAATCACTCCAACGATAGGTTTGCTTTCCCCAAATCAATGATCTACCACCGACCTGAGTTCCACGAATCCAATCAAAGGGTTTCACTTCATCATAGTCATACTCGGAATCTTTATTGTAAAAAGGACGTGTAGTTTCATCAAACCCCCACCTCTTTTGTTTGTCATAGTGTTTGTCTTTAATTTCTCTAGGTGTTTGTAAATTATTGGGTAAATCCCATGGATCAAGGTGCATAGCTGGGTAATCTTCTATATGTTTTACCATTCTTCCCCGTTCTAAAACTAATGTTTTTAATCCTGCTTCACAAAGTTCTTTAGCGGCCCAACCTCCACTTATACCCGAGCCTACAACTATTGCATCGTATTGATTTTCATTATAATTATTAATAAACATTTGCTTTGATTCTATTGATAAAACAATTTAAATAAATATTTTTCGATACAGTAAATTTAAATAGAGAAAATCATTTAATGTTTTTTTTATAAAAAAAACTAATTTTGCTTACAGATGTTTCTAATTTAATAAGATGCCTAGAGTTGGAATAATACTTACAATAATTATTTATTTGTTTATGTTAATTTGCATCCTTTTGATGCCGGATTAGTCAATTTATTATTTTCTTTAGGTTTTATAATTTGTAATAATTGTTTTGAGATTTAATTTTAATGAATTTGAAGGAAAAATTTGAGAAATTTTTGGATGAATGTGCGAGGCAATTAGGTGGATATAAAGCTCTTGTTGTCGTTGCCTTGTTTATCGGATATATTTTAGGCTCTATCCTTAATTAATCGCCTTTTTTTTATTTAATTTTATAAAAAAATACACTTATTATGAGTTTTACAATAAATCATTTACTACATATTAATGCTCCATTGAACAAAGTATTTAATGCCATAACTAACATTGAAGAGTTAAAGCTATGGTACACTACTGAAGTTCAAGGGGGATCTAAGTTAAATGAGATTATCGAATTTAAATTTGGTGACGTTGACTTTCATACTAAGGTGATTGAACTGGTTCCCAATGAAAAAATTGTGATGGAATGTGTTGCTACATCATTACCACTTGTTGGACAAAAGGTGACTTATGAATTAGACCAAAATGATGATAAAACTCGCGTTCGATTTTCTCAAGATGGATTTGATGCCCTGGACGATTTTTATGCTAATATGAATTTTAGCGCATCAAAGTATCTTGAGAGTTTGAGACAATATTGTCAGTATGGAACTTCAGAGGCATTTGGCAGCACGGGATATCGATCATGATAATAAAGAATAATTTATCATTTGCGTTTTGTAAGATAAATAAAGCGGGTGTTTTGGTGTCCCATTTTTGTTAATTCCTAAACACATTATTTCGCTTATATTATCTAATAGCCAATTCGGATAGGTTCCAAGATTGCCCCAACCAATAATAATTTTTTTGCATTTTTTTTTCATTATTTGAATATGCTTAATGTTTCTAGTTTCATCTTTAATGAATTTATCAGGAGAAGGGGTAGTGGATACCTTTGAGTAGAGGTTCCCTAGGTAGAATCCACCGAATTCAAATATTTTTGTGAATCCAATAAGTTTTTTTACAGTTTTATCATCATTTTTATGATCTGCATTTGAAGGGTTTAATAAAATGAAAAGTATTAAGGGTTTTTCTTGGTTCCATATTCTCCACAATTGATACCTGTTTTCCTTGTCCTTGATCGCTCCTTTAATCATGATGAACTAGTTTTGTGAATCGCTTTAACTTTTTCAATTATAGCTTGTCCTATAAAGCATAAGCCTGCATTCACTGTTATCAAGGAGATAGTACCCCATAAAAACCAATTTCCCTTATTTTCATATTTTATAATAATTGATTCACCAAATATTGATAGACCAAAACCAACTAATAAAAGTCCAAGGGTTGAAAATAGTAGCCATTTGTAATTCAAAATATATAATTTTTATATGCAAGTTTAAAAAATCATTTTAAAATTGGTGAGTAAAAATTAATACAATTTTTCATATTTTGGTATATGATTAATTGGCACCGCAAAATATTACAAAAATTAATGGAGAAGTTAAATCTAGATGCATATCAAGTTGCTTGGATTGCTTTTCTTAAGGGTATTTTAATCTCTCTAGTTATATATTTAATATTTATTAAGTAACTCTTTAGATGCATCGAAGAAAATTCAATAAAACCATCCTTACTTCTCTTGGTGCAATAGGAATATCGCATTCATTATTAGGGATTAAACCCTTATCTCCTAAAAATAAAAAATTAGGTATAGCTTTAGTTGGTCTAGGTAATTATGCCACTAAACAGCTTGGTCCTGCCTTATTGGAAACATCTTTGTGCGAACTCAAAGCAATTGTGACTGGTTCAGCCTCCAAAATTCCACAATGGAAAAAAAAATATGGCTTAAGTGATAACCAAGTCTACAATTATGAAAATTTTGATACCATTATAAATAATCCAGAAGTAGATATTGTATACGTAGTACTTCCTAATAATATGCATAAAGAATACACGCTAAGAGCTTTTAGAGCGAACAAGCATGTAATTTGTGAAAAACCTTTAGCTTTAAATGCAATTGAGGCTAACGAAATGATTGAAGCTTCCAGATTAGCAGGCAGAGAGCTTTATGTTGGCTATAGACTTCACTATGAACCGCATCATCAAGAGGTTATAAGATTGTGCCGTAAGAAAACCTTTGGAAGGATAAAACACTTTGAAGGTGGATTTGGTTTTCATATCCGTAATTCTAACCAGTGGCGTTTAAAGAAACAATATGGAGGAGGGGCGCTGATGGATGTAGGTATTTATGTAATTCAAGGGGCAAGATATACTATAGGGGAAGAGCCTATTTCTGTGACAGCTAGAGAATACAAAACGGATAATATCAAGTTTAAAGAAGTTGATGAATTAATTGTTTGGCAAATGGAATTTCCAAGTGGTGCTATTGCTAGTTGTACTACTTCATTAGCTGCATCAACAAATCATCTCTATGTTGCCGCTGAAAAGGGGTTTATCCGTTTGAGTCCATCATACACCTACGGAAAGATTTCTGGCTATACACGAAAATATGCTTTTGATTTCCAACAAGTAAATCAGCAGGCACTTCACATGGACGGCATATCAAATCACCTTATAACTGGGATTCCACATCTTAATACTGGCGGAGATGAAGGATTAAGAGATATGAAAGTAATCGATGCGATTTTTAAATCTGCCTCAGCTAATGGTAAAAAAGTTGTGATTTAAATATGCGATTCCTCTATTTTTTCTTTTTAATATCTTTTACACTTTCTGGACAATATGACTTTAATAGATTAGATCATAGAATGCAACAATTTGTTGATGATGGTGAATTGGTAGGTATACAAACATGCGTAATTAAAGATGGCAAGACTATCCACTACAAAAAATATGGTTATTCAAATATAGATGATAGAATTCCCCTGCAAGATAACAGTATTTTCAGGATCGCCTCGATAACTAAATGTATGGTTGCAGTTGGAATAATGAAACTTTATGATAAAGGGCTTTTTAAATTGAATGATCCAATTGGAAAATACATTTCTGAATTTAATAATCCGATGGTTTACCAAGCTGATGGTTCACTAAAACCAGCTTTAAATCCAATTAGAATCATCGATGTTTTAAGACATACCTCGGGCATCGGAAAGACTTTCACATACCTTAGGAATCGACATGATTATTTAAAAGAAAACCGATCTAAAGATCTAAAAACCGAAGTAAAGCGTTTAGCTAGAATTCCATTAGCAACAGAACCTGGTACTTCATGGATTTATGGACCATCTGTTAGTCTAGGCGCATATATGGTTGAAAAGTTAACAGGTAAAGAAATTGAAGACTATTTAAAAGCTGAGCTTTTTGATCCTTTAGAAATGGAGGACACCTTTTTTGAAATACCCAAAGAAAAACTTGACAGATTTACCCCATTATATTTTTCAGATAAAAAAGGAGGTTATAAACTCCTAGAAACGGTGAGGGATTCGCCTTACACGAAGAAAGTAACGTTTTGTAATCCCGCTGGTGGTTTGGCCTCCACATTGAGAGATGTATCTAACTTCTGCATGATGCTTCTCAATAATGGAACTTTTAAGGGGAAAAAGATATTGGAAAAGGAAACCGTTGCACTTATGAGTCAGGATCATTTGAATGACATTAAAAATGAAAAACCAAGTGATGATAATCATAAGCCTAACGAGGCCATTGGATTTGGGCTAACTTTTAATATTTTAAAAAACATAAATGCTTATCCCTTTCCTGGGAGTCAAGGTAGCTATGGGTGGCACGGGTCTGCTGGCCCTTATTTTAAAATTGATCCTAAGGAAAATATGATTTTAATTTTATTAACCAATATGAAAGGATGGGACTATTCGAGGAAAGAAATTTTTGAGGTAAACACTTACAATACAATTTTTAAATGACAAATCATATTAAAAAAAGTTAACTGTCAATTCCTAGATATTGCAAATTAAAATATTTTTTTTTCAGTAATATTTATTAAAAAATATATACATTTAACACCAAACCAAATTATTAATCACAAATAAATTAAAAATATATAGTATGAGAAAATATGTATTCAACTTATTTTTCATATTGCTGTGTCCATTATTTATGATTGCTCAAATCGAAATTAATGGAGTCATTTCTGATGAAACAGGGCAACCACTGCCTGGCGCAACAATACTTGAAAAAAACACTAATAACGGAGTAGTGACCGATTTTGATGGAAATTATTCAATACAAGTTTCAGATGAGAATTCTAAACTTATGATTTCTTTTGTTGGTTATTCAACTCAAGAAGTATCAATTGTGGGTTTAGTTGATTTTAATTTCAATCTTGAACCTAGTAATGAGCTTGATGAAGTTGTTATAACAGGGTATGGTTCTCAACAAAAAAGAGATTTAACTGGGGCGATTGTTCAGGTTAAGAGTGAAGATTTTGTTAAAGGAGCTAATACCAATGCCCTTCAGTTGCTAAATGGTAAAGCTTCAGGGGTTCATATTAGTCAAAGTGACTCGGCACCGGGAGGGGCAATAGATATAAAAATTAGAGGAGCTGGATCAATCAACGCTAGTAACGCTGTTCTTGTGGTAATAGATGGTCTTCCAGGAGGATCGCTGACCGCTCTTAGTCCAGACGATATTGAGTCCATTGAAGTCCTTAAAGATGCATCTGCATCTGCCATATACGGATCTAGAGCAGCCAACGGAGTTGTTTTAATCACAACTAAAAGAGGTAAAAGTGGTGAAATGGCTGTTTCATACGAGAACTACTTTGGCTTTCAAGGTGTAAACGAAAGGGTTGATATGCTTAACGGTGGTGAATACCTTCAAGTGCTTAGTGATATTAATGTAGAGGGTGGAGGAGATATTCTTTCAACTCCAGCGGAGATATCAGCAATGGGTTCAGGTTTTGATTGGCAAGATCTAATTTTTAGGAACTCAATGATTCAAAACCATCAAGTAACCATGTCGGGAGGATCCGATTTATCAAACTATTATGTTTCTCTTAACTATCTGGAAAATGACGGAGTTATAAGAGAAAGTGGAGAAAAAAAATATAATGCTAGAATTAATTATGGTTTGACCCCTAATGATAGAGTTAATATAAATCTAAATCTTAGTATTAACCGATCTGAAATCGATAATGTAAAAATGGGAAGAGGAACAAATGAAGGGGTAGGCTTGCTTGCTGCTGCTTTACTTTTTGATCCTACAATTGGACCTGCTTTGAATTCCGAAGGATACTACGATGTAAACCCTCTAGTAGCAATTGAAAATCCTGAAGCATTATTACAGGGTTGGGATCAACAAGTTTCAACTAACAGAATCTATGCCACAGGGTCTATAGATTATAAAATAATTGATGGTCTTACTGCTACAGCCCGGTTTGGTACAAACATCTCTGATGCTCGAAGGGATTTATATGAAAATGACAAGTTTCAAGTCGGAAGAGGCGTCAATGGAAGATCAACCATTAGAAATAGTGAGTCAAATTATTGGATTGCGGAATATCTTGCAGATTATGAGAGAGAATTTGGTGATCACAGCTTAAAATTATTAGCCGGTATAACATTTGAGAGTAATACAACAAGGTTTCATCAGTCAGTTGCATCGGACATGTTATCTCATGTTACGACAACAAACCTTCAACAAAGTGGAAATAACGAGACTTTAAATGCTTCATCCGGAAAATTTAAAAACACCTTACAATCTTCTTTAGCTAGGGTTAACTATTCTTTTAAAGATAAATATCTAGTAACTGCCTCAGTTAGAAGAGATGGAACCTCAAGGTTTTCTGACAAGTATAAGTACGCTACATTCCCATCTGCATCTGTAGGTTGGAAATTATCTTCTGAACCATTTATGGAAAACGACGAACTTTTCAGTGAACTTAAATTAAGAATAGGTTATGGAGAAATTGGAAACCAAGGAATCCAGAACTTTGAGACAATAACTACTTTTGAAGCTGGAAGTAATGCTATTATTGGAGGAGCTACTGTTGCTGGAGCTGTCCCTGCTCGAATTGCTAATCAAGACTTGAAATGGGAAACAACAAAGGAAACAAATATTGGAGTTGATTTTTCATTAGCTAATAATAGATTCTCAGGAAGTATTGATTATTTTGATAGAAATACATATGATCAGCTTTTCCAACAGCCTGTTCCTCTCACAACTGGTTTTCAGTTTGTAAGAACAAACTTTGGTCAAGTAAAAAACTCAGGAGTTGATTTTTCTTTTAGTTCTAGAAATGTTGACAAGGAGTGGACATGGGATACAGATATCGTAATGTCTTTTCTTAAAAATGAAGTTGTAGAGCTACCATCTTTTGCTGGTAATGTTATCTCAGGAGGTTTTGGTTTCTCTGGAAATTATAGAATTACACAAACGGGTTCTCCGATTATGTCTTTTTATGGTTATGAATTAAATGGTATTTTTCAAGAGGGTGATAACATTGCCGGATCTGCTCAACCTAGTGCTCTTCCAGGGCATCCAAAATTTGTTGATCAAAATGGCGATTTGAAAATTGATGGTGCAGATCGTGTAATACTTGGTGACCCTTTTGCAGATTTCACTTACGGGATTACGAATAGGTTTGGATATAAAGATTTTAGTTTAGAGATATATATTCAAGGAGTTCAAGGAATTGAAAACTTTAGTAACCTTGCAGCAGAATCTCTTTATCCGATTAATAAAGAAAGAAACCATTTAGCAATACATTATCTAGATCGTTGGAGAACATCGAATACTGATGCAGCTTACCCATCAGGAGTAAATTATACTTCGTATTCTGACGGAACTAATAAAGTAAATACATATACTGTTCAAGATGCATCATTCATGAGAATAAAAAATATCACATTAAACTATAATCTACCTTTAGATAATGTTGATTTTATTAAATCAGGAAATGTATATATATCGGGGGAAAACCTTCTTACAATAGCACCAGACTATATAGGGTTTGATCCTGATGGTAATTCAGATGGAACAGGTGTTTCAAGAGCTGATTTTGCAAATTATCCTTTGTCTAGGGTAATAAGAATAGGATGTAAGTTGAACTTTTAAAAAGAAAAAAATGAAAAACTATATTTTAATTTTAATCGGTCTAATTACTTTTTCTTGTTCGGATTTCCTTGAGGAAGAAGTATTTACTCAATATGCGCCAGACGCTTTTTTGGCTAGTGAAAGTGGAATTAATGCTACTTTAACTGCTGCATACAGGAAATCAAGACCTAATTACAGGGAAGAATGGTACACTTTTGGAGAGTGGACTTCAGATTTAATGCTTGAAAGGGGAGGGGGATATGCAGCCCCTGCAGCTACATTCGCTGAGTTTAACTGGAATCAAAGTAATAATTTCTTTAGAAATATTTGGAGAGACAGATACTCAGCAATAGGAGTAGCGAATTCAATTTTGGATAACATAGATAACGTTACCTCTCTGTCAGCTTCAAAAGTTGCTGCACTTAAAGCTGAAGCTACTTTTTTAAGAGCATATAATTATGTTATGCTTTATGATTTTTTTGGCAGGCTTCCGTTAATTACATCAGGTGAATTAAATTTGACTCCTTCAAGAGCAAGTGATGCAGATACCCGAGCATTTATAGAAAGTGAATTATTAAGCGCAGCTCAAAACCTCCCGGTTGAACCCGAAGTTTATGGTAAAGCAAATAAATCAGCTGCACTAACGCTTCTTGGAAGATTTTACCTTGATACAAAGCAGTGGCAAAAAGCTGCTGATGCAAATAAACAAGTGATTGATCTTGGTTATCATAGTTTATTTCCAAATGTAGAGGGAGTCTTTTCAGTTGAGAATGAAGGTAATAGAGAGATGATTTTTGTTTTTGGTTCATTGGCTACAGCACCAATACAGGCATTAGCATGGAATTACACACCTCACGCTTATCCTGTTGGTTATCAAACTGGGCAAGTAAATTATGGAGCACAATTTCAACTATGGAGATGGTTTGTTAATTCATTTGATCCCAATGACCAAAGGGCTAATGAGTATGATCCTCCTAACGGAAAATACGGATGGATTCTTAAACAATACATTAATAAAGGAGGTAATCTAATTAATTTGATGACTGACCCTATTACTGCAGGTGTTGAAAAAAAATATCCAAGACCAGTTAAATTCACACCAGACCCTAATGGTTTAGGTCCTCGTCATGGTAATGATATGCCAATCCTAAGGTATGCCGAAGTTTTAGTTAATAGAGCTGAAGCGTTAAATGAAATTAGTGGTCCTAATCAAGAATCGATAGATTTATTGAATCAAGTCAGATCAAGATCTAATGCTCCTGATTATAATTTAGCTGATTTTCCAACTAAAGAATCATTAAGAGATCAAATTCTTGTTGAGAGAGGTTGGGAATTTCATGCTGAGGGACATAGAAGAAGGTCTTTAATACGCCATGGAAGTTTTATAAGTGGTGCTCAGGCTCGAGGTAAAGCAAATGCTAAGTCACATCATGTTTTATTTCCAATTCCTGAACAAGATTTAGATTCCAATTCTGCACTTGAGCAAAATCCTGGATACTAGTCATAAAATTACCCTCCCCTCAGCAAATAAATACAAAATGGGGGGGGTAATTTTTATTCCTTTAGTATTGTGTTTTAGTAATTAAAAATAATAATTCCGAGAAGAACAAAAACACCTATTAAAATGACTGATAATCCAATTTGATTTATATAATAGCCTATTGACTTATCCGAATTTTTTGTTTTAGGTTTCTGGAGTTCCGTTATTGAAGTAACCATTACTAAAATAACAGGCATAAATAAAACACATCCAATGATAAATAATTGTAAATCACTCATCTTTTTGGCAATGTGTTTACAAAAATTCCATAAACAATAATTGTAGGAACCCAAATAGAGACATATTGTCCCATTTCTTTTTCACCTGAAAACCACAAGTAAACCGATAGAATAAAGCTTAGAAAAGCGCTTATGATTATAATTAAATCTCTTTTTCTCATTTTTTTATCAAAGATACTAAAGTAACCTCTAAAATAAGAAACTACAAAAGGGGGTGACATATAAAAAACCCTCCACGAGGGAGGGTAATAATTCGATTAGCAAAAATTATCTACCAACCACCAATAATATTTCAAATACCATTCTACTGTCCCAGCCATTTGGAACATTTTGATTAAACTCTTCAACAAGACCTTTAGGAAAGTCATTTTGAGGTCCTTCCATCATTAAATGTTTGTAAACATTTTCAATTTTGTCATATCCATCCCACCAAAAATTTGTGGATTCTCCTCTTCCTTGTGGTGCAATTCTACTTGCCATTCCCCAACCTGTCATTCCAGATTTTATTAAGTATTTTCTGAATTGTTTTTCAACTTCTTTCTGTATTTCAAGATTTTTTTGTTGACTCTTTGGAGTGGCCCAATTAAAAATTATATATTTTGCAGGTAAATCGGAATCAATTCTCATTTCAGTTTTATAAAAAGAATCACCTAATGATTCCCAATCGAAAGCTCCATAAAGTTGAAGTCTATTCATGCCAAAATCCTTTTCATATGTCCACCAGGCTTTCCTATTTGCCATTGATTTTGGGGAATCAAATAAGTGAACCCAAGTATAATCTGGCCCATCCTTACCTCCTCCTAATTCAGGAACTCTTTTTAACAAAACCCAAGCGCTTAAATCATTTCTATCTACTGCTTTTTTGGCGAGTTTTGCTGCATATTCTTTCTGAACTATTTCAAATCTTGGCTGATTTTCTAAAGGAACCTTTATGGGCTGAAGCATAAATACCTCCTG
>CABXUL010000015.1 GCA_902515395.1 uncultured Bacteroidota bacterium
GAATTAGGTGAAAAACTCTCGGTTAGATTTTCTAAATTCTGTATTGAGTACGGTAGTGAACTCCAACTCATTTTTGAACCTGGTAAATTTTTGGTTAGTCAAGCAGGACATTTCATAACACAGGTAAATGTAGTTAAACAGACCACCTCTACTGTTTTTGCTCAAGTCGACAGTGGCTTTAACCACCTTATCAGACCTATGCTATATGGCTCTTACCACCATATTGAAAATCTATCTAATCCCCAAGGTAAAGAGCGTTTTTACTCCATAGTTGGTTATATATGCGAAACAGATACTTTTGGCAGTAACCGAAAAATTGCTGAGATCACAGAGGGAGATCTATTGGTGTTTCGGAATTGCGGTGCCTATTGTTTTTCAATGGCCAGCAATTATAATTCTCGTTATCGTCCTGCAGAAGTATTCTGGAACAAAGGTCAAGGACATTTGATTCGTAAAAGAGAAACTTTCGAGGATATTCTTCGGAACCAAGTGGAATTATCGTTTAACCTCTAGGGATTATATTTAATAACTTTTTAAATTTTTTAGAGCCTGATCGTATTCCTCGATAAGATTATCTATTATTTGTGCTGCAGGGATCACCTCATTTATCAATCCAGCAATTTGTCCAATTTCGAGCTCACCCTCATCCAAGTCACCTTCAAACATTCCCTTTTTTGCCCTTCCCCTTCCTAAGGTGGTTTTTAATTCCTCAACATCGACACCCTTTTCATAAAGCGCAGCAATCTTTTGAAAAAAGGAATTTTTCAGCATCCTAACTGGAGTAATTTCTTTTAAGGTCAGCACCGTACTTCCCTCCACTGCTTTAACTACTTCATCTTTAAAGCTTGGATGACATGATGCCTCATCTGATGCTACAAATCGACTTCCTACCTGAACGCCATCTGCTCCCAGAGCAGCAGCAGCTAACATAGCGCCACCAGTAGCAATTCCACCCGCCGCAATAAGTGGTAATGTTATAGCTGCTTTAACCATTGGAATTAGTGTAAATGTTGTGGTTTCCTCTCTACCATTATGCCCCCCTGCTTCAAAACCTTCCGCAACAATAGCATCCACCCCTGCATCCTGAGATTTTGACGCAAATTTTACGGAACTGACTACATGAACAACCTTAATATTTTTTTTTTTCAAAGAAGCTGTCCAAAGTTTTGGACTACCTGCTGAAGTAAAAACAATTGGGACTTTTTCCTCAATAATAATTGACATGATTTCTTCTAGTTTCGGATAAAATAAAGGAACGTTAACCCCAAATGATTTGTCAGTCGCCTTTTTACATTTCTGAATGTGTTCTCTTAAAATATCAGGATACATTGATCCAGCACCAATCAACCCTAAACCCCCAGACTTACTGACGGCTGCAGCCAAACGCCAACCACTAGTCCAGACCATTCCAGCCTGAATAATTGGATATTTTATTTTAAATAACTCACAAATTTTATTCATAGGAAAATTTAAAAAATAACTCCTGAACCTACCAATTCTTTACCCTGATACCATGCCACAAACTGACCAGAAGTAATAGCAAATTGGAGCTGTTCAAAGAAAATATACAGGGCGTCTTTTTTTGAGACAAGCTTGGCTTTTTGCAGTGGCTGTCTATAACGAATTCGTGCTTTAACTTCCAACTCAACTCCGGGTTTAATTTTCATATCATTTCTAACCCAATGAATCTCATCACGTATGACCTTCAAAGCTTTGCGAAATAGCCCTGGGTGGTCTTTCCCTTGCCCCACATAAACAATGTTTTCATCTATATCCGTATCGATAACAAAAAGTGGCTTAGAAGTCCCCCCCACAGACAATCCTTTACGTTGACCGATCGTAAAAAAATGAGCCCCTAAATGCTTACCAACAGTTTCACCATCGGAGGGATTATAAATTATTTTTTTCGATTGGCTAATCGTGGCTTTTGGAGCTGGTTTATCCTTATAAAAATCAAAGGGAATCTCAATGATATCCCCATTTTTGGTTTGCAATCGCTGTTGTAAAAATTCTGGTAGACTTACTTTACCTATAAAACACAGTCCCTGGGAATCTTTTTTCTCGGCTGTAACCAAATTCAATTTCCTCGCTATTTCTCGTACCTCTATCTTTTGAAAATGACCAATTGGAAATAAGGTTTTTGCTAGTTGATCTTGGGTTAATTGACAAAGAAAATAGGATTGGTCTTTGTTGGCATCAGCACCGCTGATCAGGCGGTATTGAATTTTACCATTCGAATTAATAATAGTGTCTTTTTGGCAATAATGTCCTGTAGCAACATAATCTGCTCCCAATGAAAGTGCCAATTTTAAAAAAACATCAAACTTAATCTCACGATTACATAAAATATCTGGGTTAGGAGTTCTGCCAGAAGCATATTCATCAAACATATAGTCAACGATACGCTCTTTATACTCCGTACTCAAATCAACAGTCTGATAAGGAATATTCAATTTTTCAGCTACTAACATTGCATCATTGCTATCCTCCAACCAAGGACATTCATTAGAAAGGGTTACAGACTCGTCATGCCAGTTTTTCATAAATAAACCAATCACCTCATAGTCTTGCTTCGTAAGTAAATAGGCGGCAACACTAGAGTCAACACCACCAGACAGTCCGACAATGACTCTTTTCTTTTTCATAGTTTAAATTTACGGCAACAAATTAAATTTTAATGAATTGACTTGGAAGTAACGACTATTTACCTCTTGCTTTTCTTTGTTTTTCTGCTTCTTCCATCGCTTTTTGTAATCTTGCTGAAAAACCCCCTACCTTTTTAGGTTTCTTTTTATTCTCCTCAATTTTAGCATGGATTTTTTTATCGTCAATAATGTAATTCTTGATGACCAACATAAGTGTTATGGTAAGCAGATTGGAAACAAAATAATACAAACTTAATCCACTGGCATAATTATTAAAAAAGAACAACATCATCAGTGGCATCAGATACATCACTACTTTCATGTTGGGCATTCCAGGCTGCTGAGGCATTGCTTGCTGGCCGGTTGTCATCTGCGTATAAAAGAAGATGGCTATGGAGGCCAAAATTGGAAATAAACTCACGTGATCACCATAGAAAGGAATATTGAAACCTAACTCCAATACCGAGTCATAAGAGGATAAGTCATCAGCCCATAGGAAGCTCTTTTTACGCAGTTCGAAAGCAACTGGGAAAAAGGTAAATAAAGCGTAAAATACGGGCAATTGAAGTAAAGCAGGAATACAACCCGCCATCGGATTGGCCCCAGCGCGATTATATAAACTCATTGTTTCCTGCTGACGTTTAACCGCATTGTCTTTGTACTTGTTATTTAACTCCTCAATCTCTGGACGGAGAACCTTCATTTTAATTTGTGAAACATAGGACTTATAGGTCACTGGAGACATCGCCAACCGAACAATAATCGTCATTAGAATAATCGCGAAACCATGAGGTAAGAAAGAGGATAAAAATCCAAAAAGGGGCATGAAGACAAATCTGTTTAACCATCCAAAAATTCCCCAACCAACAGGTATAGATGATTCTAAATCTCGATCATAGGATTCTAAGGTTTGATAATCTGTAATACCAAAATAGTATTCGAAATTACTCTCAAATTCACCGGACTTATAAGCAAGTGGTAGTCTAAGGCTAAACTTTTTGGTGAATACCTCGTCAAGAGATTCATCACTTGATAAGTTTTCAGATGTCACTATTAACCGATCAACCGTTTCTTCAGGAATTAGAATCGCACTAAAGAAATGCTGTCTAAATGAAACCCATCTAACCTCCTTGACCGTTTCCTCATCATTACTGCTAAGGGAAAGGTAATCAACTTTATCGTCCTCATAACCATAGGTCAGCTCAGTATATCGACTCTCGTAATCGATACTTCTTGAGTTTCTGTAGGCTGACTTTTCCCATTCCAATATGGCAGGTTCGCTTTTATCCAGTAGGGAGGCTATTCCAGTGGATTTTACACTAAAGTCAACCAAAAAATTTTCTGGGTCTATCCGATATATAAACTCCAAGTATTGATTAAGATTAATATTGGCTTTTAAGGATAGTTTTTGTTTACCGTTATCATTCGTTAAACTAGGATAAAAGTAAAAGTCTTTGGTATTTAGTCTTCTGCCGTCTTTTGTGGTAAATTGTATATTAAATTTATTGTTTCCATCTTTTATTAAATCCAGTGGCCTATCCAAATAATCTGAATACTCTTTTAATCTTACAAGCGACAAAACCCCTCCTTTTGGGTTAACCTCTATCAGAAGGTGCTTGTTTTCTATTTTTTGAATTTTTGCCCCCTTGTCAACCATCCAATTACTAAAAATGCCAAAAGTACTCTGCAAGTTGATTCTTTTTAAAGAATCGTTTAATTGAATTGGAGATGGTTGTTGATTTTCTGTTACTGCCTCAGTATTTGTTGGCTGTGCATCTGAAATAACTGTTTCCTCTGGACGATTGACATAAAGCATCCAGGTAAGTATAAGAGCAATGAGAACAAATCCAATAAATTGATAAGGATCAAATCTTTTTTCTTCCATTGGTTTTAATTCGGTTACTTTCGGCTAAGATAGTCAATACTTGCTTTAATAAAATCAACAAATAGAGGGTGAGGATCAGATACCGTGCTTTTATATTCCGGGTGAAATTGTACACCAACATACCAAGGATGATCTTGGTTTTCAACTATTTCAACTAAATTAGTTTTAGGATTAACACCAGCGACTTTAAGAGATCCGCTATCAAAGACTTCTGAAAAGTATTCATTATTAAATTCATATCGGTGGCGATGTCGTTCCTTTACAACTTCTTGACCATATACTTTGGCTGCTTTACTGCCTTCAATTAATTCACAATCCCAAGTACCCAAGCGCATTGTTCCACCTTTATTGACTACTCCCTTTTGGCTCTCCATCAAATCAATCACAGGGTAATCAGTATTTTCATTAATCTCAGTAGAGTTAGCATTCTTATGATTTAATATATTTCTAGTGTATTCAATTACGGCCATTTGCATGCCAAAGCAAATTCCAAAAAATGGTATTTTATTTTCCCTAACATAAGTGATAGCTTCAATTTTTCCTTCAATTCCTCTTCCACCAAATCCAGGCGCTACAATTAATCCATCCAAGGATTTCAATTTCTCTTCAGAGTTAGTTTGGTCTAAAAATTCAGAATGAATACTCACCACTTTAACCTCTGCCTCATTAATCGCTCCAGCGTGAATTAAAGCCTCCAGAATAGATTTATAAGAATCTTGTAATTCTACATATTTTCCTACTAATCCAATACTAAGATTTCGTTTTGGGTTTTTATATTTATACAAAAAGGACTTCCAATTATCAAGCTTAGGGGGCTTTGAAATTAATTTTAGTTTATTTAATACAACTTTATCTAGTCCTTCTTCCATCATTTTTATGGGAACATCATAAATTGTTTCTACATCTATAGACTGTATAACGGCTTCGACTTTAACATTACAGAAGAGTGCGAGTTTTTTCTTAAGCTCATGAGATAATTCATATTCGGTTCTGCAAACCAAAACGTCAGCTTTGATTCCGCTCTCCATTAAAGTTTTTACCGAGTGTTGGGTAGGTTTTGTCTTCAGTTCCTTTGCGGCTGAGAGAAATGGTACTAATGTAAGGTGAATTACCATAGCATTGTCTTCTCCATTCTCATAGATCAATTGTCTAACAGATTCAATATATGGAAGTGACTCAATATCACCTACTGTTCCTCCAATTTCAGTGATTATTATATCAAATTCTCCGGACTTACCTAATAGCTGCATCCGTTCTTTTATCTCGTTGGTAATATGTGGAATAACTTGAACCGTTTTCCCTAAAAATAAACCCTTACGTTCTTTTTCTATTACACTTTGATATACTCTTCCTGTAGTAACATTATTCGCTTGGGAGGTCTTAATACTTAAAAATCGTTCGTAATGTCCCAAATCTAAATCAGTTTCAGCACCATCATCAGTTACATAACATTCGCCGTGCTCGTAGGGATTTAAGGTGCCTGGATCTACATTGATGTAGGGATCAAATTTTTGAATAGTGACTTTAAAATCTTGGGCTTGAAGTAACTTAGCTAGAGAAGCAGCAATTATACCTTTTCCTAGGGATGAAGATACCCCTCCTGTAACAAAAATATATTTTATATCCGGCATTCAATAATGTGTCTACAATAACTAACCGGGCTCAAATTTACAAAATCTAGTCTTAAATTATGATTATTTATCCTATTTCTTAACCTCAATAATATCAAGTTCACGGTGCTGGAGCAAGTAATAACCCCTATTTAAAAAACTATTATTTTGTCTTACATACAAAAATCGGTTTTCTTCATAATCTGTCTCGCCAAGTGTGTCAATTTTTTCTAGGTCCCCAGTGAAGGCAAACCTTAAGACTAAATCCATGGTAAGGTCATAAGCACGAATCACAGTACGACTAGGTGGTTTACCAAATACTTTTATAAATCTTTTTTGAAAATCATTGTAAGTGCCTAATCGATATGGTAAGCTCGCAGCAGTATAAGTAAAGTTTAGAGACCCCAACTGTTTCCTCGATAAGCTTTGGTTTTCATACGCATTTCCGCGGTAGGTAGTAAACAACTGAACCTCCCTTAAATCAGATTGCTGAGCACTCATTTGTGAACTCGCACTTGATATAAGTGAAAAATCTTGACTTTCCAAGATCACACGATTGGGGAGGGAATCTACCAATAAGGAATCAACCAACTCGGGTATTAAGTAATTACTTTTTTCTGGTCTTAGAATAGTAGCCTTAGGAAATAATTTTAATAGTTCCCGTTCAACAGGACGATTAATTGAGTCAACGACCAATACAATATTATCCTCACGATTTAATTTTCGATCCAAGTACTCTAACATACGGGCTCTCAAAAATTCTTTTGAAGTAACTGATTGGAATACAGCAGGGCGCAAGGATATGGGGTTTGTCGAAAGAGGCGCTACCTTAGGTGTTTTTAGTAATTTCTGTTTAGTAGACAAGAAATCAAAATTCGAAGGAATCAATGGACCTATTATTATATCCGACTCTGACAAGTAATTGTTATTGATGATTCGATTGACCTTTGAAATACTATTCTCAGTGTCGAATGTATTGAGCTTTATCCGTATACCTCTTTTACTCAAAGTATCAACAGCAAGCAAAATACCAGAATAAAAGTCCGTGGATATTGTGTGTAAATTTCTTGTTTTTAACAGCTTCTGGGTATCTTCAATGGAGTCGTATTCAATTTGATTTGCCTTAAAAGGGAGTAAGACTGCCAGCTTAACAGCTTTAAATCGATTAATTGAATCCAAAAGAGAGAGCTTTTCAACTAGTAAATCATTATCTATTCTAAACTCTCCCTTGGCTTCTCCTGGAACCCGAAGTACCATACCTGCCTGTAACCCAAGCTCAGAAATTTGGGGGTTTAATGAGTCCAAAACCGTTCGGGTAACACCGATTTTTTTTTCAATTCGATAATAGCCCTCCTGTGGTCTGACAGTGTAGTAGTTATATTCACTATTCCAGGTTTGACTTGGCGTCAAAGTACTTGCAATAGGTACTTTGATCTGTTGACCTGCTATTAATCCTTCTTGTATTTTCGGATTTAAAGCTTCTAGCTCAGGAATAGTTATTTTAAAATTATATGCTATACGCCATTTGGTTTCTTTTGGCTTAACAATATAGATCTGAGTGCTCTTATCTTCAGCTACTAAAGTATCAATCACTTCCTTTTTTTGTAGTTTGTAAACTGGTATTCGCAGTAACATTCGTTTCCTTAATCCTACTTTTTCAAGTAAGGGGTTGAATTCAATTAACTGCCTCTCACTGATATTATAGCTTCGGGTAATTCCAAAGATAGTTTCCCTCTTTTTAACTTTATGAGATATAAAGCTATCCAGCGTTTGCTGGGCTTGTAGAGCCAAACAAACAAAAAACATAAAAAAAATAATAAGTAACCTGTATTTTTTCACCTGCAAATTATTCCCATTCGATGGTTGCGGGTGGCTTGGAACTAATGTCATAGACCACGCGATTTATGCCCTTAACCTTATTAATTATTTTATTAGACATTTTCTGAAGAAAAGCATAAGGTAGGTCTACCCAATCAGCAGTCATTCCATCGGTTGATTGAACAGCCCGAAGGGCAACACATTTCTCATAAGTTCTTTCATCTCCCATTACACCAACACTATCAACTGGCAATAACATTGCTCCTGCTTGCCATACTTGATCATATAAACCCCAGGATTTTAAGCCATCAATAAAGATCTCATCAACTTCCTGTAACATTTTTACTTTATCAGCAGTGATATCTCCTAATATACGAATTCCTAAACCAGGACCTGGGAAAGGATGACGTCCAAGTAGTTCTCCATCTATACCAAGGCTGGCACCAACCCTTCTTACTTCATCTTTAAATAACATTTTTAAAGGTTCAACCAGTTTTAATTTCATATTTTCTGGTAATCCTCCAACGTTATGATGAGATTTGATAGTAGCAGAGGGGCCATTCACAGAAATTGATTCAATCACATCTGGATAAATAGTACCTTGCCCTAACCATTTAGCCCCGTCTATTTTATTTGACTCATTATTAAAAACATCAATAAACGTATTACCAATAATTTTTCTCTTCATCTCAGGATCTGACTCACCCTTTAAAGCTTTTAGAAATAGGTCAGAAGCGTCAACTCCTTTTACGTTTAGACCCATCCCCTCATATTGTTTTAAAACACTATTAAATTCATTTTTCCTCAACAAACCATTATTAACAAATATACATTGCAACTGATCTTCAATAGATTTGTGAAGCAAAACAGCCGCAACAGTTGAATCTACACCGCCAGATAAACCCAAGATAACTTTCTCAGATCCAACAGTTTCTCTGAGTTCACTCAAGGTCATTTCGACAAAGGAATCAGGCGTCCAGTCTTGTTTTAATCTTGCAATTTTTAACAAAAAGTTTTCCAAAAGCTTTTTTCCATCTGAGGTATGGTAAACCTCAGGATGAAATTGAATACCAAAAGTTGGTTCACCTTCAAGTCTAAAGGCAGCATTGGTAACATCCTGCGTGCTCGCCAACAAAACACCACCTCTGGGTAATTTATCAATGGTATCACCATGACTCATCCAAACTTGACTCCCTGATTCAATGCCCTCGAAAAAAGTTTCTCCAACCTTAATTTTTGAAAGATTTGCTCTTCCATACTCCCTCAAATCAGACTGCTTTACATTACCTCCTGAAAAATGAGCTAAATATTGAGCACCATAACAAACCGCCAACAAAGGAAGTTTACCTTTAATATCTTTCAAGTCAGGGTGTGGAGCATTCTCAGAACGAACGGAATAAGGAGAACCAGATAAAATCACAGCATTAAATTCTTTAATCTCAGAAGGTGGATTATTAAATGGGTGAATTTCACAATAAATAAAAAGCTCTCTAACTCTTCTAGCAATCAATTGGGTATATTGTGACCCAAAATCAAGAATCAATACTTTGTTTTGCATTTACTAAAAATACAATTAATTCAAATTGAATGAATTCATTAAAAGAGTATTTATCAAAAAAAAATGTTCGTAAAACTTAGATTTCAATAAAAGTAAATTCATTAGAAAGTGGATCAAAAGTTTCCATCAAAAAAGAGTTAAAATCATTGCCATTTTCAAGATAAAAAACACTGAAGTTCTCCACACGCTCTTGAAGATTACCTCCAGGAAACAACTCCTCATGAATTAATACCAAACGTTCAACTTGATCTTTTAATTTCTTTTTTTGTGCTTTTAATAGCCTTTTCTCCAAATGATCAATCCCTTTAAATTGTTTTGATTTCTGAGCTCTTACTGCTCCTTCAAATGAGGCGTCTGTTTTATTGATTAAAACCTCTAGCTGATTAAATTTTATTTCCAAGTCTTTTTTCAATGGAGACAAATCCAAATCAATATTGCTAATTTGCCTAACTTTTTTATTAATCAAGGCATTTTTTTTAAGTAATAGATCAGTTAAATCTAATTTTAGATTTCGAATTTTCTTAGCACTTTTTTCAGGAATGATCAAAGCCATATTACGCAAACATACTATTGGAAATAATAATTTTTGAGAATCGAAAAAAGATTTTAACTCTAACCAATAAGCCAACTCTCCTCCTCCACCAAAATAGGCTATATTAGGAAGTATAAGTTCTTGATAAAGTGGTCGTAAAAGTACATTGGGTGAAAATTTTTCAGGATTTTGGTCTACTTTATCCATTATTTCCTTAACAGAAAAAATTTGATCTGACCCCTCTAAACGATAACCGTTTTCAATTTTCATAATCCGACCTCGCTGCCCATCTTGAAGTAAAAAAAGATTTACTTCTCTTGGGTTAACTTGAGGTTTAAAAGCTTTGGAATAGTTTTTTTTAATCGACGCAATTTGATTTAAAACTTGCTGATTACATGTATGATTAAGTAAATCTTCTTTCATTATTGGGATAAAGTAATGTTTCAATTCGCGATGATTAGCATCTAGAATTACAAGTCCATAATGACCAAACAAATGATTGACAAGAATACGAGTCGCATCAGAAAGATTATTTCCCGATTCATAACTTCGCTCAATCAAGTCTTTAAGCTTTACTCCTTCGATACTATTTCCTAATTCCTTTTTAAATAGATGCAATAGAGAGGATAAACTTTCCGTTTTAATTTTGCCAACTGCACCCCCTTCAGTACTCCTCCATTGAAACTTTTTACCTTTAAAAATAAAGGAACTTATCTCTTCATAATCATGATCCTCAGATGCCATCCAATATACAGGAACAAAATCCAAATCTGAAAATTTTTTCTTTAATTGTTGCGAAAGTTTAATGGTACTGATAATTTTATAAAAAAAATAAAGTGGTCCTGTCATCAAACATAATTGATGGCCTGTAGTAACAGTTAAAGTGGTTTTTTTTTCAAGTAATTTAATATGCTCAACAACCTTAGGAGAAGTCTCAACCCCCTTATATTGCATAGCCAACACAGTGCAAAGTGATGACCTAATGTCAGAGGGATAGGATGCTTTTTTTTTTAGTGCCTGTCTGTATAAGTTTTCAAATGAAGGAACACCGTTATGATAGGCTTTAAGTCCTTGGACACCTTCCAAGTAATCGCATATAAGCCCGGAAACAAATCCAGTATCACGAAGTGGAAGATATTGTGCTTTCATTTAAATTTTTAAGTTAAATATAACGGTGTTTTTTTAATCTACAATTGTTGATGGATTTACTGGTATTCCGTAGAGATCAAAGTCGGTCGCCTTAAAAATTGATAAATAGGTGAAATCACCTATCTTCAAATAATATTTTTTAGCGTCAATCAAAACCTCATTATCCACATCGGGAGAATCAATTTCTGTTCGACCGACAAAATAATTACCTTGTTTCCTGTCGATAATACATCGATAAGTTTTACCTACCTTTTTCTGATTATGCTCCCAGGAAATTTGAGATTGAATTTTCATAATCTCATTGGCCCTTTCTTGTTTGACTTCATGAGATACATCATCCTTTAAATTATATGCATGAGTATTTTCTTCATGGCTGTAAGTAAAACAACCTAGGCGTTCAAATCGCATATCCCTAACCCACTGTTTTAGAGTTTCAAAATCCTCCTGAGTCTCACCAGGATAGCCAACAATCATTGTTGTTCTAATGGCAATTTCAGGAAGTATTTTTCTAATATCCAGAATTAAATCAGTAGTTTTTTGTTTTGTTGTCCCTCGACGCATGGATTTTAAAATAGGATCTGAAATATGTTGAAGTGGAATATCTAGGTAATTGCAAATTCTAGGTTCATTTTTCATCACCTCAATCACTTCCATTGGAAAGCCAGTAGGAAACGCATAATGTAATCTAATCCACTCAATTCCCTCAACCTTTGTAAGTGCGAGAAGTAAATCAGCCAAACATCTCCTTTTATAAAGGTCCAAACCATAAAATGTTAAATCTTGTGCAATCAAAAGTAATTCTTTGACCCCATTTTGAGCCAGTTTTTCAGCTCTTAAAACCAATTCTTCAATAGGAGTAGAACGGTGTTTTCCCCTCATCAGTGGGATGGCGCAAAAGGAGCATGGACGGTCACAACCTTCAGACACCTTAAAGTAAGCATAATTTTTGGGGGTCGAACTAATACGCTCCCCGAGCAATTCGTGTTTATAATCAGCTCCAAGCGCCTTTAGTAATTGAGGTAAATCAGTAGTGCCAAAATAGGCATCTACTTCAGGCATTTCTTTCTCTAATTCAGGCTTATATCGCTCACTTAAACAACCCGTAACAAACAATTTATCAATAATACCACTTTTCTTTTTTTGTATTTGTTCTAGAATCTTATTTACCGATTCCTCCTTTGCATTATCAATAAAACCACAGGTATTAACCACAACAATATTACCTTCCTCTTGATGGGTAACTATTTTTTCACTTGCTTTCAGCTGACCCATTAAAACCTCAGAGTCGTAGAGATTTTTGGAGCATCCCATTGTAATTACATTAATTTTATTCTGCTTAATACTTTTAGTTCTCAATAAATTCCTTTTTGGTGGGAACAATTCCCAGTTGATTATTTAAAAATTTTAGGGCTTCTAATTCAACTTCTTTGAAATTATTAGTGGTTAAATGAGAAATAATAACGTGATCACCAGAATTTGCAAAAGTCATTTTTTGTTTTTTATCCCTTGGAGTTCCCAATTCGTCAAACATTTTCAACATTGCAGGTATGGAAACTACATCATCCTTTTCAAGTTCATTTTTATAATAATATCCCATAAAAACTGGAGCTGTAACTTTTTTAAATATTTCAGACCGCATGCCCACATCGACTAATTTCTGAAGATGAACCGTAGGCTCTAAACGATATCTTGTTGTCCAATAATTTTTTTTTTTCTCAGTTATATTATTCATTACATGGTATTTACTACCCATATACAATCGTGCAATTTGAAGGCCCCATGGGAGGGTCAACAATTTCGCTGCAGGATTAAATATTTCAACATTAGGACCAAATAACAACAAAGCAGCAATTTGTGGGTCGCTACCCAATATCAATGATAGTGTACCACCAGTTGAACTGGATATTACTATTACCTTTTCACCTATTGTTTTTGCAACTGCGAGGGCCTCCCTTGAGCTATCTAAATATTCATCAGCAGTAAAGCCTAAAAGAGGTTCTTCCTCTATAAGCCCGTGTCCAGCAAGACGTGGTAAATATAAATTAGCTCGCAATGCATTGGCTATATTATAATGAACAGGACTCCCCTCCTCTATACTCGCAGAAAATCCATGAAGATAAACTACGCTGAAAGGAGTTTTTTTTGGAACCGAATCAAAATAGATCAGTTTGGAGGCATTATTTGGCTTCAGATTATCTATTACAGCTTCCCGGTCTTCAATCCAATCTTTAAGCGCCTCAAGATTATCCTCTAGAATAGGTAAGGTTCTTTCTAAATCTGGAGACTTCACCTCTGGTCCAATTACAAATAATCCAAAAATGACGGACGAAGAAAAAACTATTTTTTCAATTAGCTTCATTCATATCAATTAACTAAAAAAAGTTGAAACAAAAGTATCTGCATGAAAAATCTGCAAATCCTCTACTGCTTCACCAACTCCAATATATTTTACTGGAATTTTAAATTGATCGGATATTCCCATTACAACTCCTCCCTTGGCAGTCCCGTCTAGCTTAGTAATCGCCAAAGAAGAGACATCTGTGGAGGCCGAGAACTGTTTGGCTTGTTCAAATGCATTTTGCCCCGTTGAACCGTCCAAAATTAAGAGAACCTCATGCGGAGCATGGGGTATTACTTTATTCATAATTTTCTTCACCTTAGATAGCTCTTTCATTAGATTTATTTTATTGTGAAGTCTTCCGGCAGTATCGATAATAACCAAGTCAGATTTTTGAGCTACAGCCGACTCCAAAGTATCAAAAGCTACAGATGCAGGGTCACTACCCATTTGCTGTTTAACCAAAGGAACACCTACTCTGTCAGCCCAAATTTGCAACTGATCTATAGCGCCTGCACGAAAAGTGTCAGCTGCTCCAAGAATCACTTTTTTACCAGCCTTTTTAAAATGATAAGACAGTTTACCAATAGTTGTAGTTTTTCCAACTCCATTGACTCCAACTACCATAATAACATGAGGTTTATTTGGAAGCTCAGATTCAAAAGGATCGACCTCATCTTGATGCTGTTGTTTTAAAATTGAAGCAATTTCATCCCTTAATATCTGGCTAAGCTCTTTTGTACCTAAATACTTGTCTTTTGCAACTCTATTTTCCAAGGCCTGGATAATTTTTATTGTGGTAGCTACTCCAACATCTGATCGGATAAGTACTTCTTCTAATTCGTCTAGAACCAACTCATCAACCTTCGACTTTCCAGCAATTGCGGTTCCTAATTTTGAGAAAAAAGATTTTTTTGAAATACTTAATCCCTTATCTAAGCGCTCCTTTTTGTCTTTAGTAAAGATTGATTTTAAAAAACTCATTTGTATATAAATAAAAAAAGCTACTGTAAAAGTAGCTTATATTTTGAATCAAAGTCAAAATTATTTTTTACTCAACCACTCATTTGCTAGACTGGGTGCAATAATTGTCTCAACAAAAGAGTATGAGTTAGAGTCGTCTTTTTTTACCATTTTAATCGCCTTGGTCATCCTCTTTGAACCGGTTTGAAGCGAAGCCACTGATTTCTTTGCCATATTACTTAATTTCTTTGTGAACAGTCATGCGCTTAAGGATTGGATTAAACTTTTTTACTTCCAATCTGTCAGGCGTATTTTTTTTATTTTTTGTTGTAATGTATCTTGAAGTACCAGGCTTTCCTGACTCCTTATGCTCAGTGCACTCCAATATTACCTGAATACGGTTTCCTTTCTTTGCCATAGTAATACTTATAAAATACCTTGGGCTTTTGCCTCTTTGATTACTGCACTTATGCCTTTTTTGTTTATTGTTTTCAAAACAGATGCTTTAATTTTAAGAGCAATCCATTTGTCTTCCTCAGGAATATAAAAGCGCTTTTTAATAAGATTTATATCAAATCTTCTTCTAGTCTTGTTGATAGATTTAGAAACGTTATTCCCAAACATTACTCTTTTTCCTGTTATTTCACAAACTCTAGACATAAATATTCTTTTAACAGCATGCAAATGTACATTATTTTAATTAGTTTCAAAAAATTTATAAAATAATTAAAATCAGGAATTTAGCATGATACGGAACAATATTTCAAAAGCTTGATTGACAGTTTTATGAATTACGCGAGTTCTGTTATTACCCATATTAAACTTAAAGCTTTCAAGCTTTTCAGGTGAAGCAATTGCAATGTAAACTGTACCGACATCTTGCCCTTGATCTACCTTAGAGGGGCCAGCGTTTCCGGTGGTAGCAATAGCGAAATCACTTCTATAATTTTTTTTGGCTCCTATTGCCATTGCCTCCGCAACAGCGAAACTTACTAATCCGTTTTGATCCATTAAAGATTTTGGTACACCTAATAATTTTGTTTTGGAAGAGGGAGAATAAGTAACAGCGCTTCCACTAAAATACTGAGATGCTCCTGAATTAGCCGTTATTCTAGTGGCTATAGCGCCTCCGGTACAACTTTCGGCACAACTTAATGTTTGTCCCTTTTCAATTAATTTTTCACCAATTAAAACTTCGATAGGCTTGTCTTCTTCCGTACCATAGTATATATCCTTAATTAATGGAATTACTTTTTTTACCTGTATATCAACTGCTTTTTTTATAATTGCCATATCCACACCACTAGAGGACAACCTTAACCTTACTCTACCTAAACTCGGTAAATAGGCGAGTTTAATATCCTTGGGAAGGCCCTCTTCCCATTTTTCAATACGCTCAGCAATGGCGCTTTCTCCGAGTCCATAAGTCATAATCGTTTTATGATAAATTGCTGGCAGTACAAATTGCTCTTTAATTTTTGGTAAGACCTCATCATTAATTAGGGCTTTCATTTCATATGGCACTCCAGGAAGTGAAATAAAAATTTGACCTTGATCTAAAAACCACATCCCGGCCGCAGTCCCATATTTATTATGAAGTAATATTGCTTTAGAAGGCAAATTTGCTTGAGCGCGATTCATTTCATTGATTGGAGTATTTACATATTTTTTGAATATATTTTCAATGTGCAATAAAACAGCTTCATTTTTAACTAATTGATCATTAAAATATTCACAAAGTGTATGCTTGGTCAAATCATCCTTAGTCGGTCCCAAACCTCCTGTAATAATAATGATATCTGCTCTCTTTCTCGCCTGATCAAGAGCATCAATTATAACATTTTTTTGGTCTGATATGGCCGTAATTTGCGCAATCTCTACTCCAATTCTATTGAATTGTTTTGCTAAAAAAACAGAATTGGTATTGACTATTTGTCCAATTAAAATTTCATCTCCAATACTTATCAGTTCTGCTTTCAAATCATTTTATTTTAACTGAAAAGGCTTTCTTACCCATCAAGTAGCCTTCAAGTAAATCTTCCTCACTAATACTACCAATACCCGCTGGGGTTCCAGTAAAAATTATATCTCCAATTTTTAGAGTAAAAAACTTCGATATTTCGGCAATTAATTCATCTATTTTCCAAATCATTTGAGCGGTGTTACCCCTTTGAACAATTATACCATTTTTTTTCAATTGAAAATCCAATTTATTGATGTCATCGAAAATTGACTTATCAAACCAGTCGCCTATGACTGCCGAACCGTCAAATCCCTTTGCTTTTTCCCAAGGCAAACCACTTTTTTTTAAGATTTGCTGCAGGTCACGTGCAGTAAAATCTATCCCTAAACCGATTTGTTGATAATATTTGTAGGCGAATTTGGTCTGAATATGTTTTCCAATTCGATCAATTTTAACTAAAACCTCGACCTCATGGTGGATAAGCTTAGAAAAATCTGGTCTAAAAAAGGGATGAGTTTTTTGAACAGATGCAGTATCAGGCTTAATAAATAAAACTGGTGACTCAGGTCTTGGACTACCTAACTCTTTAATATGCTCGGGGTAGTTTCTCCCCACACAAATGATTTTCACTTAAAATTATTCTGTATTTAATTTTCTTAGGCGAATGGCTGTAAGTACTTTTTTTGTATACATAGGAAAATCAGCATTGAGAAGCCATCCGAAATATCCAGGCTCATTCTCCAAAATACTTTCAACAGTTTTTCCCTTATGCTTTCCAAACGAAAAACACTCCTCGCCCTGTTTATTAAAAATAATAAAGCCTGCCAAATCGGCAGATTTATTTCGACTAGTGAACTCACTTAAAAAATTGATATTACCCTCTAAATCATTATACCTATCTAGCTGAGCCATTAATACATCGAAAGTAGCTTGTGTATCAGCCATGGCTGAATGAGCATTTATCAATTCCTTATTACAGTAAAATTTAAGTGCAGCGGAAAGGGTGCGTTGTTCCATTTTATGGAAAATCGTTTGAACATCTATTGTTTTAATATTTTTAAAATCAAAATTTATTTCAGCCCTAAGCATTTCCTCTGCTAATAATGGAATATCAAAACGATCGGAGTTGTATCCAGCCAAATCAGCATCTTTAATAAAGTTAAAAATTGATTTGGAAAGTGTTTTGAAGTTTGGTTCATTAGCTACATCAGAATCATAAATTCCGTGAACTGCTGAAGCTTGAGGAGGAATAGGACACTCAGGATTCACACGCCATGTCTTATTGTCTTTACTTTCATCCGGATAAAGTTTTAGAATAGCAATTTCTACTATACGATCATTGGATACACTAACCCCAGTGGTTTCTAGGTCAAAAAAACATAACGGTCGTGTAAGATTTAAATTCATAATAAAAAATTAAATGGTTTGCTGCATATCCCAGTTTTCAAGGAAATCAGTCATACTTTTAATAAATTGTCCTCCAAGAGCACCATTAATAATTCGGTGATCATAGCTATGAGAAATAATAACTTTTTTACGAATTGCAATTGAATCTCCTTCTTTAGACTCTATGACGGCAGGCATTTTTCGAATTACTCCAACAGCAACAATACCTACTTGGGGTTGATTTATAATTGGTATACCAGTGAGTGAACCGAAATTACCAATATTAGTAAAGGTATAAGTTCCTCCTTGAATCTCATCTGGCTTTAAATTTTGACTGCGAGCACGCTGGGCAAGGTCATTTACAGATTTTGCCAAACCAACTAAATTTAAGTGGTTGGCATTTCTAATCACAGGGACAATTAAATTTCCATCTGCCATAGCAGTAGCCATCCCAATGTTAATTTCTCTTTTTTGAATAATCTTATCGCCCTCTACGGAGCTATTAAGTAACGGAAAGTCTTTTAAAGCTTTAATTACTGCAGTAATAAATAGTGGAGTAAACGTTAACTTTTCTCCTTCTCGCCTTTGGAAAGTATGCTTATGTTTTTCTCGCCATTCCCAAATATTAGTTAAATCTGCTTCAATAAACGATTGCACGTGAGCCGAGGTTTGTTTGCTTATAATCATGTGATCAGCAGTCAACTTAGCCATACGAGACATCTCTATAATTTGGTCACCGTTTTCATTTGTCAAACTAGATTTAATAAAATCTATTTGATTAACTTCATCTGAAATAACTGAGGGCGAATGGTTTCGGTTTTTTAAATAAACTAATAAATCTTTTTTAGTTACGCGGTTATCTTTTCCAGTACCCTTAATAAGTTTTAGCTCCTCATCAGTTAGGTTTTCAGCTTTAGCTATACTCTTGACTAATGGTGAATAAAAATCGTTATTATTTGGCAGTATAGACGTATTATTTGAATTAGAAGGGGTTAACTCATTAATTGTTTTGTTCTCAATTAGAGAATCAAAACTTTCAAATTTAGTTTGAGGTTCGGGCAAACTATATGTTGGAGGCGTCTCAGCAATAGTTTCGTCATTAGATATTATCGAATCCTGAACCGTTTTCTTTGGTTTATTCTTTTTTTCTATAAAATCTTCTTCAGTATTCTGATCTTCTAAATTAGTTTGTATTACTGCTATTACCTCTCCTACCTGTATAACGTCATTTTCAGCAAAACACTTTTCAATTAATACTCCACTAAACTCGCTAGGTACATCAGTATCAACTTTATCAGTAGCGATTTCGACAATTACATCATCAATTTCAATATTATCTCCCTCTTCTTTTAACCATTTGATTAAGGTAGCTTCGGCAACGCTTTCTCCCATTTTGGGGAGTTTTAATAAATATTTTCCCATTTTTTTAAGATCTACAAAACTACCAAATTTATAAATGAATACAATTTTTTAAATCTAACCAATAATTAATAAATACTGATACTATCTATCTCCAATAGAGTTTTCGTAAGGGACGCGCTTTAGAATACTCCTTCCTAAGGTAACTTCATCCGTATATTCCAACTCATCTCCGACTGGAATCCCCCTAGCGATGGCAGATGTACTTATTTTGTATGGAGACAGCATCTTGTAAATATAAAAGTTGGTAGTATCAGCTTCCATAGTTGCGCTAAGTGCAAAAATAATCTCCTTTATTTGTCCCTTTTTAACTTTTTCTTCCAAGGAATCTAGAGTCAAATCTTGAGGACCTATCCCGTCAATAGGTGATATTATACCTCCCAAAACATGATAATATCCTCTAAACTGACCAGTATTTTCAATTGCTATTACATCTCTAATATCCTCCACAATACACAAGAGACTTAAATCTCTGTTGGGATTGGAACAAATTTCACAAATAGGTATATCTGATAAGTTATGACATGAAGAACAGAAGTTAATATGATCCCTGAAATCAATTAAAGATTGAGTTAAACTAGTAGTATTCTCTTTTGGAAGTTTTAAAAGGTGTAATGCCAATCTTAAGGCAGTCCTTTTTCCAATACCCGGTAACTGAGCGATTTCATTAACGGCGTTTTCTAATAATTTTGAGGAAAATTCCATAAGGTAAATTTAGGAATAATTCCCAAGCTCTGAATTTGTATATTTATTAAATCTTATGATGACACCCATATTTATTTTATCAATTATTTTGGGGTATTTTCTACTTTTGATGGGGATTGCTTTGATCACTGGAAAAGGAGCCAATAATCAAACTTTTTTTGTAGCAAACCGAAGTTCACCTTGGTATTTAGTTGCATTTGGTATGGTAGGTGCCTCACTTTCAGGAGTTACATTCATCTCAGTACCTGGTTGGGTTGGAGACTCTGGTTTTACTTATTTTCAAGTTGTTATAGGTTATTGGGTTGGCTATCTTTTTGTTGCTTTAATTTTACTACCCATTTATTATCAATACAACCTAACCTCAATCTATGAATATCTTAATCTCAGGTTCGGGCCAAATAGTCATAAAATAGGGGCGATTTTTTTTTTAATTTCTAGAGTTTTAGGTGCTAGCTTCAGACTTTTTCTCGTGTCTATTGTTCTCCAGCAATTCATTTTTAATGCATGGCAAATCCCCTTTGAGGTAACAGTTATTTTATCTGTTATTCTGATTTGGGTTTATACCCATAAAGGAGGCATCAAAACCATTGTATGGACCGACACCCTGCAAACACTTCTGATGTTGACTGCTGTGAGTCTTACCCTATATCACCTTGGAAACGAACTCAATTTAAATCTGTCAGAAATCCTTACAGAAAACCGATTTCAAAACTATACCCGTGCCTGGGTAACCGGGGATTTAATGGTCCGAAATCACTTTTTGAAATCATTTATTGGAGGGGTGTTCATCACCATTTGCATGACAGGGTTGGACCAAGATATGATGCAAAAAAATCTCACCTGCCACAGTCTTAAGGCAGCTCAGATCAATATGCTTGTATTCAGTCTAGTCTTGATTGTGGTTACTTTTTTGTTTTTACTGCTGGGTGCGATGATCTTTCTTTATGCCGATCAAAACCAAATAATCGTACCACTCATAGAGGGCAGGCCGAAAACCGATCTTTTATTCCCCGAAGTTGCCATCAATGGTGGCTTGGGATTAGAGGTAGGTGTTATTTTTATTCTGGGCTTGATCGCTGCAGCCTACAGCAGTGCCGACAGTGCTCTTACCTCTTTGACCACCTCCTTTTGTATCGATTTTCTAAAACTGGATCAATATTCTGAAAATCAACAAAAAAAGATCCGCAAGAAAACCCATGTAGGTATGAGCCTCGTTCTTGTCGTAGTGGTTATAATGTTTAAATACATCTTGGATCGGAATGTTATCGACGGACTGTTGACTTTTGCCTCCTATACTTATGGCCCACTCTTGGGGTTATTTGCATTCGGTATTTTCACCCCATTTCAAATTCAGGACCAAAGGGTATGGATTGTAGTAATTCTGTCCATATTGTTGATCCTGTTAGTGGGTAACTTATCTCCCGAATCTTTAGGCGGTTATCAAATAGGGTATGAGTTACTCCCCCTTAACGGACTGTTGACGTTTTTGGGCTTATTGTTTATACGTCAAAAAAAGACTACCACTTGATAAAAGCACTTCCCCAAGTAAATCCACTTCCAAAGGCAGCTAAGACCAACAAATCTCCAGATTTTATTTTACCTTCCTCCCAAGCCTCTGTTAGAGCTATAGGAATGGATCCAGCAGTTGTGTTACCATATCGCATGATGTTGTTGTAGACTTGGTCATCATTGAGACCAAATTTCCTTTGAATGAATTGAGAAATACGAAGGTTCGCCTGGTGTGGGATCAACATATCAATTTGATCCGGAGTCATCTTGTTTTGTTTTAAACCTTCCATAATGACCTCAGAAAATCGGACCACTGCATTTTTAAAAACCAGTTGACCATTCATATTTGGGTAATATGAAATATCATTTGGATCATCGGCCTCTAATATCTCTGGGACCCATCGGTTTGTACTGGGTCCGATTAAGGCCAATTCCTCAGCAAATTTTCCTTCAGAATGAAGATGAGTGGATAGAATCCCTTTGTCAGCATCTTCAGATCTACTAAGTAAAACTGCACCTGCTCCATCGCCAAATATAACCGAAACCCCTCTTCCGCGAGTAGTCATGTCCAAACCACCGGAATGGTTTTCGGATCCGATGATCAATATGTTTTTGTACATCCCTGTTTTAATAAACTGATCGGCAGTAGACAATGCATAAATAAAGCCCGAACACTGGTTACGGATGTCCATAGCCGGGCAGGTTGGAATTTCCAGGAGTTGCTGAACAATTACCCCAGAACCAGGAAAATAATAATCGGGGCTCAAGGTAGCAAAAAGGATGAGATCGATATCATTTTTATTAATATCGGCACGCTCAATTGCAATTTTAGCGGCCTTGGCTCCCATCGTTGCCGTAGTATTTCCATCTCCCTTTTTGATATGACGCCGCTCCTCTATTCCTGTTCGCTCAACTATCCATTCATTAGAAGTGTCCATCATGGTTGATAAATCATTATTGGTCACTACGTTTTCGGGAACATACATTCCCATTCCAATAATATTTGAATTGTACATAAAAATTGATTACTATTAATGCAATTTAAATAAAGAAAGCTGAATAGCTAATTTTTTCGAAAATAAATGCACTAACGGTGATTTAAAAATCGAATCTAGATTTGGTAATGTGTTAAAGCAAGCATAGAAAAAGCAATAAAGATTTACTACTCCTGCTGGAATTTAAGCTTTATTAGAAGGGAAGAATGACCTTATCAACAATGTGCAGTACCCCGTTGTTGGCTTGAATGTCTAGAGTAATAATATTAGATACCCTCTCATTACCATCGGTCAAAGTCGCTCCACCCGAGATATTGGCAGTTATTTTACCCCCTAAAGTATTCAGTATTAAATTGTCAGAAAGGTCAGTGGACAAAGCATTTGTCTCACCCACCACATGATGATATAAGGTTAAATTTAGGGTAGGTTCATCGATAGAGCTCAATCGTTCGAGCTCAAGCTCATTCAACAAATCCACAAAAGCAGTATTATTTGGAGCAAAAACAGTGAGGGGAGCAGGAGCACTTCCATTTTCAGTGCTTAAAATCGATGGAAAATCTACAGTTAAATCATTTCTTGTAATGGCTAAGCCAAGGTTGTAGAGGTTAGTGTCTGCCATTACAAATGTCACCAAAGATGGAATTGGTATCACAGCATTTACAGCATGAATAACCCCATTTGATGCATACACATTGCCTTGAATAATTCTTGAACTGCCGTTCAGCGTCACCCTCATATTAACTTGATTGATGTACATCGACAAGGGTCGGTCGTTCACGTCACTGCTGCAAGCAGTTGGGTAATACCCTGATTTAAAATCGCGGTATCTTATTTGACCTGCCATTACATGGTTCAGTAAAAGTTTTTTTAGTGTTTCTGTAGGAACCTCATCCAAGCTACTGTAACCTCCACGCATTAAGAAACCAATAAATGCATTGTTGTTGGGCGCATACAAAGTGTAGTCTTCCGTACCATTCAGAACATCGTCCAAATCTGTTTTCTGCAATGCATAGGTCAAATAAGAATAGCCCATACTGCTTGCAAGGTGTTCAAAAATAGTTTGTTGAATCACCATTTGATGCTCGCTGTCATCTTTAGAACAAGAGAGCAAGGAAATCAATAAAAGGATTTGGGGTAAAATATTTAGTCTTTTCATTTATCTGAATTTACGACAATTTACATTGGGTCAGCAATATTTTCGGAAAGCTTCCGTATCTACTTTGGCCTTGAGATCATTAAGTAAGCTATACAAGCCAAAAAAAGTACGGTTAATGTAAATAAAGTGTTTGGAACCCCGATTACCATTCATTTTTCGGAGTCGCTTATCAGAGGAAAGGGTCTCACTCAAACTGTTAATCTCACCCCAAAAAATAGCATCGCCAAAATCGAATTCCCTTTGTGTAAAAGGTAAGGTCAATACATTAATCAAACGACCGAACAATTCTGTAAAATAAACCACCTCATTGTCTGTATCTTCTGTTCTCAAAATTTCCAGGTCATATAAAATTTCTTGAAAACGTGAGGGGTTGTTCTCTATTTTGAGATCTGACAACTCAAAGTAGGGGTGGTAAAAATCATCGGGTATGGCCTTAACACAACCAAAATCTAGAGCAACCAAGTTGTAAGACTCGTCTATTAGAAAATTGCCCGGGTGAGGATCCGCATGTACTTTTTTTAAATGATGAATTTGAAACATATAAAAATCCCACAACGTTTGACCCAAACGATGGTTCATTTGACTCTCTTGTGGTTGAACCGATAGATACTCCGATATGTGCAATCCTTCCATCCAATCCATAGTTAAGATTTTTTCTGAGGAAAACTCTGGGTAATATCCTGGAAACCTGAGAAAGGGAATAGCTTTACATTGCTCTGCTATCCATTGGCTTTGCTCCAACTCTAATTTATAATCGGTTTCCTCCATTAGCTTATTTTCGACTTCATTGAAATATTTGTCAGTATCCTGGCCTTTTAAATTAAACATCCGTAATGCTATGGGTTTTACAATACTTAAATCAGAACTAATGCTATCTGCCACCCCTGGATATTGAACTTTAACAGCAAGTTTTTTTCCATTCTTAGTGGCTTGATGGACTTGACCAATACTAGCAGCATTTTTTGATTGAACTGAAAACGAATCGAAAACTGAATCTGGATTGGCCCCAAGATATTTTCTGATTAATTTTTTCACTAAAGACCATGAAAGTGGTGGTACCGAAAATTGAGATAAGCTGAACTGATCAGCATATTCTCTTGGAAGTAAGTTTTTTTCCATGCTCAGCATTTGAGCAACTTTAAGCGCGCTTCCTTTTAAGGTTTTAAGGGAGTTATAAATATCCTTAGCATTTTCCTCATCCAGTCGCTGTCGACTGCCCTCTACTTTAAGAGCCTTTTTACTATAATATTTAATGTAATTGCCTCCAAGCTTTATTCCCGTTGTAACTAAATTGCTCGCCCTTGCGATTTTATTAGTAGGAATGTAATCAAGAGACTTCAAGAAGAAACAAATTTTTCTTTCCACAAAAACTTTCCGAAATCAATCAGTGTGGACAAAGGTGTGTTTTCAAAAACATCAAAAGCTGTTTGAACAGATTTCTCAATTGCTTGGTCTGTCTTTTCAAAAGATTCAGAGGTGTCTTCAACCCAAAATTTAAGCAAGAAACCTAATTGCACCCAAGCTGCTTCAGAGAATATCTTTGGAGGATGCTGAAGGTAAGAAGGTTTTTCTATATTCCCCTCTTCTATAAGCTCAGTAGCAAAGGCTTTAAAATTAACCCTCAATATCTTTAAATCACTTATTTTATTTAAAATTTTTTGTTCTTTAGATAAATCAAATAAGATATAGCTTCGATTTAACAATAGGATCTCAAAAAAAGTGTAATAAAAAGAAAGGAGCTTTTCCTTGGGAGTTGAATCGCGAAAATCTTTATCCTTTTTAAGCAATGAAATAGCATTGTCATAAAAAGATTTCCAAATCATTTTTTTAACAGCATCAAAAGAGCCAAAGTATTTATAAAAGTTCTTCTCTTCAATATCATTATTTTTACAGAAATTGTAGACAGACATTGGATAATTTTCGTTTAGTAAAGTGGAATCCATAAAGGATGATATTATAAATAATTTTTCCTTAATTTCTTTTTGATTCATAAAAAAATATTTGAAACAAATTTAAGGCATGTTTATCTTTTTATGAAAAAAATTAAACAAAAATTGTGTCAATCTGTCATTTTTTTTTCAATTGGTATTTTTTTTGCCACAGTATATAAAAATAAAATATTTTAAAATGGCTAATGGTAAAATAAACGTTGCGGTTGAGAATATCTTTCCGCTTATCAAAAAATTCCTTTATAGTGACCACGAAATTTTTTTAAGAGAGTTAATCTCTAATGCTACGGATGCGATAAGTAAACTAAAACATCTAAGTAGCATTGGTGAACTTAAGGGCAATATTGGAAAGCCTGGTATTGAAGTTAAGTTGGATAAAGAAAAGAAAAAAATCCATATTCTAGATCAAGGAGTAGGTATGACAGCTGATGAAGTTAATAAATACATTAATGAAGTAGCCTTTTCTGGTGCAGAAGAATTTTTGGAGAAATACAAAGAAGAAGCAAAGGACTCTGGCATAATTGGTCATTTTGGTTTGGGGTTTTACTCGTCCTTTATGGTAGCAGAAAAAGTTGAAATAATAACAAAATCTTATCTTAATGATTCAGCTGCTCATTGGACTTGCGACGGTTCACCTGAATACAAATTAAAAAAATCTAGCAAAAAGGAAAGGGGTACTGAAATCATTTTACATGTTTCGGAAGATTCCACAGAATTTTTGGAAGAAAGTCGAATCCGTGAATTACTTAATAAGTATAATAAATTTATGCCTTATCCGATCAAGTTCGGAACAAAAGAAGAAACAATCCCGCTTCCCAAAAATGCAAAAAAAGACGCTAAACCTAAAACCAAGACTGTTGACAATATCATTAATACTACAAACCCTGCTTGGACCAAAACTCCCACAGATCTTAAAGACGAAGATTACAAATCTTTTTATAGAGAATTGTACCCTATGCAGTTTGAGGAACCACTCTTCAATATCCACCTCAACGTTGATTACCCATTTAATTTGACTGGAATACTTTATTTTCCGAAAATTCAAAACGATCTCAACATTCAAAAAGACAGAATTCAACTTTACCAAAATCAAGTTTTTGTAACTGATAATGTCGAGGGTATAGTTCCCGAATTTTTAACTATGCTTAGAGGAGTAATTGACTCACCAGATATACCTCTAAATGTTTCCAGAAGTTACCTTCAAGCAGACGGAGCTGTAAAGAAAATAAGTAACTATATAACTAGGAAGGTAGCAGATAAGCTCAATTCACTATTTAAAAAGGACCGAAAGATTTTTGAAGAAAAATGGAATGATATAAAAGTCGTTATTGAATATGGTTTACTTACAGAAGAAAAGTTTTACGAAAAAGCAAACAATTTTATGCTCTACCCCACCACTGAGGGGGAATATCTTACTTACGATGAACTTAATGCTGCGGTCAAAGATAATCAGACTGACAAAGATGGGAAGCTGATTTTTCTTTATGCATCTGATATTGAGGAACAACACAGCTATATCGAAACTGCAAAAGATAAGGGATACAAGGTGCTTTTATTAGATTCACCGATAATCGCTCATTTAATACAAAAGCTAGAGGGGGATAAAGAAAAGATTGCTTTCTCTAGAGTAGACGGCGATGCCATAGAAAATCTCATCAAAAAAGAAGAAGCTACTGTCTCTAAAATGTCTGACGATGAAAAAGATGCTTTAAAACCATTAATTGAGGCGGTTGTCCCCGGTGATAAATATACAATCCAGATGGAGGCTATGGATAGTTGTAATTTACCATTTGTAATTACTCAACCTGAATTTATGAGACGTATGAAGGAAATGCAACAAACTGGTGGAGGAATGATGGGTGGTTTCCCCGAAATGTTTACATTAATAGTCAATACTAACCATGAATTAGTTGGACAAATATTAAATACCAAAACTACAAAAAAACGAGAACGATTGATTCAGCAATCTCTAGATTTGGCCCGCCTGTCGCAAAATTTATTAAAAGGTGAAGCTCTAACTACCTTTATAAAGCGATCGGTAGAGCTAATTAAATAGATTAAATTGTTTCTAAATTCAACCCTCTATTATTTAATAATAGAGGATTTTTTCATTTTTATTAATAAATAAATAATTTCTAAAGTAAAGAAAAAAGCTAATTTTAAATATGGCTAAAATTAAAACTCTTACTGCTGATATAAAGCCCGATCTCCCAGATGCTAAAATACGTTATTACCAAAAATTTTTATCTAATCAAGAATCTAATTATTATTTCGACACCTTTTCGTCCAAAATTCCTTGGCAACAAGACGAGGTTAAGGTTTTTGGTAAGATCTATGCCCAACCGCGTTTGACGTCCTTGCACAGTAAAACTATGACTACTTATAAGTATGCTGGTTTAACACTCAAGCCCCAACCTATGACTAATGAGTTATTATCTCTTTTGGAAAGGGTTGAGAGCATATGCAATCATGAGTTTAACTGCGTTTTACTTAACCTCTACCGTGATGGTTCAGATAGTAACGGTTGGCATGCTGACAACGAAAAAGAACTGGGTGTTCACCCGCAGATTGCTTCAATTAGTTTTGGTTCAAATCGTTTTTTTCATTTTAAACACCGCAGTATTAAAAGTGAAAATTATAAAATAGAACTCCACCATGGCAGTTTGTTACTTATGGAAGGACCAATGCAAGAATACTGGCTGCATCAAATTCCAAAAACCAAAAAACCCCTTTCTCCGCGAATTAATTTGACTTTTAGAAAAATTACTTAAATAGCTCATTTAGTATTCTTGCTAAATGCAATCCATAGACACAATTACTTTTTGACCAAATCAAAATATTCGTAGCTAATAGGAATTTCCTACTTTTCTGTGGGGAGTAAATTTTTTAAATCTACCTTGAGCTCCCGCATATGTCATCTCCAACCACTTGATAAACAGTTTTCATACAATCATTGGAAAACAACACTAAATATATTAAGCTTATAAATAAAACAATTTTATTTGAAGTTCTAATAAGATTTATGAAAAAGAAATATATCACTCATAAATAGAGCAAAAGTAAATTTGGATTCAACCCATTACCGAATGTCGATTTTTATAAAAAGTCAAATTGAAGTACCTTTAGAGCGTTCTAAAAATTAAGTATTTAGACCATGTTGAAGGAAATCTTATTTTTTTGTCTAATTATTTCCCTTATTTTTTTGATAGGTTGTCAATCAAATTCCAAACCAAGCGGTTTGATGATGCATGTAAGTGGAAAAGTTGATGGATTGAGAAAGGGTACATTGTTTTTACAAAAAATACTGGATTCAACCCTTGTTAATGTTGACTCACTAGTAATAAATGGTGAACCTGAATTTGAATTTAGAACTGAAATTGAAAGCCCAGAGATATATTATCTCTACTTAACTAAGGATGATGGAGATACTCTTAATGACCGTATAATGTTCTTTGCTGAGAAAGGTGAAATTACTATCAATACACTTCTGAAAACCTTTGAAAGTAGTGCAACGGTTAGGGGCTCTGAAAATCAAGAATTATTGCAAGAATACCGAAAAATAGCTCGACAGTTTAATGCAAAAAACCTTGAATATATAAAAGCTTATATAAGTGCTGCTAATTCAAGTAATGATTCTAATTCGGTAGACTCAATTCAAAAAGCAATGGACAACCTACTAAAAAGACGCTACCTCTATGCCTTGAACTTTGCAAGTACTAATGGTGACAACGTGATAGCTCCATATATTGCATTAACAGAAGTTTCAGACGCTAACATTAAGTTTCTTGATACTGTAGCATCAAAATTAACTGAAGAAGTTAAAGTATCTAAATATGGTAAATTATTAATTAATTTAATATCAAAGCGAAAAGAAATAGAATTTCAAGAATAATCAATTAAGTTTAGACAAACTATCATTTAACTCAACAATAGCAGAGTTTAAATCTTCCTTAATTAATTGAAATCGGTTTTTTGCACCCTCTTTTCTGTTTTTATGAATTTTTAAAATCAAATCATCAAAGACTGAAATAGCTTTATCTATAATTAAATCACTTTTCTTAAGGTCAGCTTCTGGATTGGAAAGTTGCCAGGTATAAACATCTTCAATAATTTCTCCAATACTATTGTTAATTTCTTTTTTTAAAAATTTTATACTTGGCATTGTATTAGTTTTATGATTAGGCCAAAATTAGCCACTGTATTTAACAAAATTTCTGGGGGTTTCATAAAGAATGATTTCTAAAGTTTTTTCATTGTCTAAATGCGGGAATAATTTATTGTATATTACAATTGCAATATTCTCAGCCGATGGAATTAAATCTGCAAACTCAGGTACTTGAATATTAAGATTTTTATGATCGAATGCGTCTTCCACCTCAGCCTTGATTAAATCCTTTAAATCCTTGAGATCCATTACCATTCCAGTTACAGGGTCGACATCACCGGTAACATTGACAATCAACTCATAATTATGTCCATGATAATATTCATTAGAACACTTTCCAAATACAGACTCATTCTTTTTTTCGTCCCAAGACTTAACATAAAGTCTATGTGCAGCATTGAAGTGTGCTTTTCTACAAACTGTTACTCTCATAAGGTTTTTTGATTTAGAATGTGTTTATAAAATCGATCAAAAATTATGGTAAACCATACAGTGTAATTTTTGGGATTTTGTTTCAGATCTTTTTCTATTTCATCCAAAGGCATCCAATTAAAAGCTGCTACCTCCTTTAAATTTATTTTTGGATTAGCACCACTGTAACCAATTAAAACATGATCCAATTCATGTTCTGTAAGTCCATTATCAAAAGAAGCCTTGTAAATGAAGGTGAATAGTTCGGTTAGAGGGACTTTAATACCCATTTCTTCCATCAGACGTCTAGCACCTGCATCTAATGTTGCCTCACCATCTCTCTGGTGACTGCAACAGGTATTAGTCCATAGGCCAGGTGAATGATATTTATCAAACGCCCGCTGCTGAAGAAGTAATTCTTGATTTTTATTAATAATGAAAACTGAAAAAGCCCGGTGGAGAACAGCAGTGGAATGGGCCTCTATTTTTTCCATAGTTCCAATCTGACGATCATCTTGATCCACCAATACAACTAATTCTTTGTCCATTATTAGTTCAAAATTACCTAATAAATACCATAAAACCTATCGACAAATTTTAGTAGAGTTATTTAATTATAATATTTTTACCCAAATTTAATTTATGGAATTTCTTGAAGAGATTCAAAAACGTCGAACATTTGGAATTATTTCTCATCCTGACGCGGGAAAAACAACTTTAACCGAAAAATTATTACTATATGGAGGAGCTATTCAGGAGGCTGGAGCAGTTAAATCAAACAAAATTAAAAAAGGTGCAACGAGCGATTTCATGGAGATTGAACGACAAAGAGGTATTTCTGTAGCTACTTCGGTTTTGGCATTTAATTATCAAAATAAAAAAATCAATATACTTGACACACCCGGACACAAGGATTTTGCTGAGGATACATTTAGAACACTCACAGCAGTGGATAGTGTGATTGTTGTAATTGATGTATCTAAAGGTGTAGAGGAACAAACGGAAAAATTAGTGGAAGTTTGCCGTATGCGTAAAATTCCAATGATTGTATTTATCAATAAACTAGATCGAGAAGGTAAAGATGCTTTTGATTTACTTGACGACTTGGAAATAAAGCTTGGCCTTAAGTTAAGTCCACTCAGCTTTCCAATTGGGATGGGATATAATTTTAAAGGGATTTATAATCTTTGGGAAAAAAATATCAAAATCTTTGAATCTTCCAATAAGCAAAAAATAGCAAATGCGTCTGAATATAATACGCTAGAAAATAATGTCTTAAAAAAGACAATAGGAAATACTGCATTACTTGAATTAAAAGAGTCACTAGAATTGGTAAGTGGAGTTTACCCAAAATTCAGTAAAAAAGAATATTTAAGTGGAGACTTACAACCTGTTTTTTTTGGGTCTGCACTTAATAATTTTGGAGTACAAGAATTACTAGATTGCTTTATTGAGATTGCCCCGTCTCCTCTCCCTAAAATTACTGACAAAAGATTAATCCATCCTGAGGAAAAAGACTTTTCCGGTTTTGTTTTTAAAATTCATGCCAATATGGATCCAAACCATCGCGACCGTTTAGCATTTGTAAAAATTGTTTCAGGAGAATTCAAACGCAATACACCCTACTTTCACGTAAGGCATAAGAAAAAGCTAAAATTTTCTAGCCCCAATGCCTTTTTTGCTGAGAAGAAAAAAGTAGTTGATATATCCTACCCCGGAGATATTGTGGGTCTTCACGACACAGGTAATTTTAAAATTGGAGATACATTGACATCAGGTGAAGAAATTCAATACAAAGGCATTCCTAATTTTTCACCTGAACATTTTAGGTTTGTTAACAATGCCGACCCAATGAAAGCGAAGCAACTTGTCAAGGGAATTAATCAGTTGATGGATGAGGGAGTAGCTCAACTTTTTACGCTTAATCTAAATGGAAGAAAAGTAATTGGTACTGTAGGAATTCTTCAATTTGAAGTTATCCAATATCGCTTGGAACATGAATATGGAGCCAAGTGTAGATTTGAAAACCTAAATGTATATAAGGCATGTTGGATCAGTGTTATTGATGAAGAAAATAAAAATTATCAGGAGTTTTTAAAAGTCAAGAAAAAGTTTTTGGCTAGCGACAAAAAAGGTCAATTAATTTATTTGGCTGACTCAGCTTTTTCTATTCAAATGGCACAACAAAAATATCCAGAAATAAACTTTCATTTTACATCAGAATTCTAATTAATTTAAAAGTTAACTCGAATTTGCGATTTATGCCTCACCAGTTGGACCAAAGTTTAGTGGAATTGTTGGATGTTCTTTAGAGCTTATCTCACCATGAGTCTCTTCATAACGACGAATATTGTCAGCCAGTGCACTTTGGAACCTTTTGGCATGCTCAGGGGTCAAAATAATTCTTGACCGGACTTTTGCCTTTGGATTTCCAGGCATTATAACAACAAAATCAACTACAAACTCAGATGGAGAATGATTAATAACAGCTAGATTAGAGTATATACCTTGTGAAGTAGAATCATCTAATTCAATATTTATTTTTTGCTCTTTAGAATCTTTTTTATCGCTCATTATTAGACGTTTACTTCTTCCTCTTCTCTGTCAATCAATAAACTGCTATACTCATCTTTTGAGCCTACAATAATATCATCAAATTCTCTTGAACCAGTTCCCGCAGGAATCTTATGTCCAACAATTACGTTTTCCTTTAATCCTTCGAGTGCATCAATCTTACCATTTACAGCTGCCTCATTCAATACTTTAGTGGTCTCTTGGAAAGAGGCCGCAGAAATAAATGACTTTGTCTGTAAAGAAGCCCTTGTAATACCTTGTAATTCTGGTGTAGCAGTTGCTGCTATGGCATCTCGAGCTCCAACGATAGCTTTACCATCTCTAAGTAATAGTGAATTTTCATCTCTTAATTGACGAGCAGAAATCATTTGCCCGAGTTTTAGATTATCGGACGAGCCGACTTCTTCAACAATTTTCTTTCCATATAGACTATCGTTTTCCTTAATGAAGTCAAGTTTATAAACTAATTGTCCCTCTAGGAAGATCGAATCTCCTGGATCTTGTATTTTAACCTTACGCATCATTTGGCGAACAACCACTTCAAAATGCTTATCATTAATCTTCACGCCTTGGAGTCGATAGACTTCCTGAACTTCATTTACTAAGTATTGTTGTACAGCAGATGGACCTTTAATCTTAAGAATATCTGTTGGAGTAATTGAGCCGTCAGATAATGGCATACCAGCCTTGACAAAATCATTTTCTTGGACTAAAATCTGGTTGGATAATTTGACCAAATATTTTTTTACATCTCCATATTTAGACTCTACAATAATTTCACGGTTACCCCTTTTGATTTTTCCAAAAGAAACTACTCCATCAATCTCGGAGACTACAGCAGGGTTTGAAGGGTTTCTAGCTTCGAATAGCTCTGTAACTCGAGGAAGACCTCCAGTTATATCTCCTGACTTAGCAGATTTTCTTGGTATTTTAACCAAAGTTTTCCCTTCTTTTATGGTTTCGCCATCATTGACAATTAAATGAGCTCCCACAGGGAGGTTGTAAGACCTTAGAGTATTACCTTTTGCATCGTGAATGTGTAGGGTTGGAATTAATTTTTTATTTCTCGACTCAGAAATAACCTTTTCTTGAAAACCTGTTTGTTCATCAATTTCAACTTGATAGGTAACTCCTTGGTCAATATTTTCAAAGCTTATTTTTCCGGTAAATTCAGATACAATCACTCCATTAAATGGATCCCACTGACAAATAACGTCTCCCTTCTTGATCTTTGAATTGTTTTTGACGAAAATTGAGGATCCATATGGAATATTGTGCGTATTTAAAACATTTTTGGTGTTAGAATCTACCAGTTTCAATTCAGCTGTTCTAGAAATAACTATACTAGCTGTATTTCCCTCTGAGTCTTGTCCTTTGACGGTTTTTAAATCCTCTATTTCAGCAACCCCGTCAAATCTAGCCACTAATCGGTTTTCCTCGGAAATATTACCTGCAACCCCACCCACATGGAAGGTCCTCAATGTCAACTGGGTTCCTGGCTCCCCGATAGACTGAGCAGCAACTACACCAACGGCCTCACCTTTCTGAACCATTTTTCCAGTTGATAGATTCCTTCCATAACAAAAAACACAAATTCCTTTTTGAGCCTCGCATGTAAGAGGAGATCGAACTTCTACACTATTTATTGAAGCCTTTTCTATTTTTTTAATACGTTCCTCTGTAAATTCAACGCCAGCTTCAGTTAATACTTCATCCGTTCTTGGATCAACAACAGTATTTAGAGAAACTCTTCCGAGTATTCGCTCTCCCAGAGTTTCTACAACCTCTTCATTTTTCTTTAAAGGCTTAACCTCTATTCCTCTTAAAGTACCACAGTCCTCCTCATTTACAATAACATCCTGAGAAACATCAACCAACCTTCGGGTCAAGTAACCTGCATCAGCAGTTTTTAGAGCAGTATCAGCTAATCCTTTTCTTGCTCCATGTGTGGATATAAAATATTCCAAAATAGAGAGACCTTCTTTAAAATTAGATAGGATTGGATTTTCAATAATCTCACCACCTCCAACATTCGATTTTTTTGGCTTTGCCATCAAACCTCTCATTCCTGTTAGCTGACGAATTTGCTCTTTAGATCCCCTTGCTCCAGAATCCAACATCATAAATACTGAGTTAAATCCTTGTTGATCTTCGCTAATTCGTTTCATTGCCATTTCCGTGAGTTTAGCATTTGTGGAAGTCCAAACATCTATAACCTGATTATAACGTTCATTATTAGTAATTAATCCCATATTATAATTACCAGTAATACCCTCAACCTGAATATTAGCGTCTCCAATCATTTCAATTTTTTCAGGAGGAATGATTATGTCACCCAAACTAAATGATAGGCCTCCTCTGAAAGCAAATTTATAACCCATATCCTTAATTTCATCAAGGAAAGTAGCAGTCTCTGGAACACTTGTCAATTTCAAAATTTGACCAATAATCTCTCTTAAATTCTTTTTAGTCAAAACTTCATTAAAGTAACCTGCATTTTCAGGGACTACCTCGTTAAAAAGTACACGCCCAACAGTAGAATCAATTATCTTATAAAC
>CABXUL010000016.1 GCA_902515395.1 uncultured Bacteroidota bacterium
GAAAAATATATTTCGAAAAAGTCCCCTCAAAATTTATACCGTCCGATGGGTTATTTGTTAAATTTAGGAGGTAAAAGAGTTCGTCCTTATTTATGTTTTATGGCCTCCGAAGTCTATGGAATTCCGCCGATTAAAGCAATGGGTGCTGCAATATCTATTGAGATTTTTCACAATTTCACCTTGATGCATGATGATATAATGGATAAGGCTTCTTTACGAAGGGGTAATACGACTGTACACGAAAAATGGGATGTTAATACTGCAATACTTTCTGGGGACGCCATGCTAATCAAAGCTTATCAAGCTATCGAGTGCTATTCACCTGAGATTTTTCTTAACTTGACAAGATTACTTAGTAAAACTGCCATAGAAGTATGTGAAGGGCAACAGTATGATCTAGATTTTGAAACTGCCCCAGTTGTTTCGCAGGAAGAATACATTAAGATGATAAGACTTAAAACAGCAGTTCTACTTGGTTGTGCCTTGAAAATGGGGGCGATTATTGGAGGAGCTAGTGTAAAAGATATGGATGCAATCTATGATTTTGGAATACACCTAGGAGTCGCATTTCAATTGCAAGATGACTACCTCGATAGTTTTGGAGATCAGAGTATTTTTGGAAAGAAGATAGGAGGGGATATTTTAGAAAATAAAAAAACGATTCTTTACCACTTGGCGCTAAAAAATGCTGATTTAAAACAACATGATTTACTTAAATATTTGTTGATGGGTGATTGTTCACTTAATGATGAAGATAAAATTATAAAAACCAAGAATCTGTATGAGGAAACTGGAGCTAAAGAGGCTACAAGACAGTTAATATTTTATCATAGTGATCTTGCAACAAATGAATTAGAGAAAATAGCTATTAGCGCAAAGCATAAAGCAAGTTTTTTTGGGTTGAAAGACTGGTTGATCAACCGAACCTATTAAAAAATCTTTTAAATAAGGCCTTTACAAATTGACTTACATTAAAGGAGCGCATGATCTGAAATTCCTGCCAATAGTTGCTTTTTTCATCTAAAAATTTAAAGATGATTTCAGGAGAGTTTTTCTGAAATAATCTTTTGAAAAGATCATGACCGTTGGCATTGTCTTTTGACAAAACATCCAGAAAAAGTAAGTCGTAAAACCAAAATCTGTTTTTTTGTCCAAATTTTTTAAGGGGTAGGTTGAGTTTCAAAAATTCAACCAAAGCTTTTGTTTTACTATTAATTCGTTGAAAAGTATATCCAGTACTTGGTTTTGTCCACCCCCCAGCGGTTCCAATCTGCAAAATATTTTCAGTATTGCTAATATCGAATCGGAAACAAGTCATGGGGATATTTCCTTGTTCCTCCTCTATAACCTTGTATCCCCCAGTGGGAATCTGATTGGCAAAGGCGGTGATTTCGTCCACATAATCTTGCCGATCCAATAAGTCTTTTGAAAAAAGAGTGAACTCTAAAAGAGCTTTATTCGAAGACAAGGGAAGTACATACATGAATCTTGTGTTTCCTTTTTGGGGAATATCAAAGTTCATAAATTCAATCCTATCAGGGTCGAAACAATTGTTTTTAGTTTCAATAATTTGACCGAGAAAGTGCTGTTGCAGTACAGGGTATTTTTTTTGTTGAAATAATTTCTTAGGGTCTAGTATACTGGAGAAAATCAAATCCGAGTTGTATTCTTTTTCCAGGGTAGTAACCCTATTACTTTCTATTTTTTTCACTTCATCTGTAACCTGGGTAAGCTGACTAAACTTCTTGAGACGTTGATGTATGAATTGATAAAAGTCAAGACTTCTAATCATTTTATATTGATAAGGGTTAAGGTTAAAGTCCAAGCGAAAGTCTTTTGAAGCAAAAAAAGATTGGTTCCAGGTTTTATGAATAATCTGTTCCAAGTCACCTTCGTTGGATTCCCAAAAACACCAAGTTCTATCATTTGAGTTTTTATGTTCCTTTTCAATAAGTAAAATTGATTTATTGGCAAAGAAAGGGTCATTGCAAATCCGGAAGGCTAACAAAAGGCCAGAGGCACCACCACCACAAATAATATAGTCGAAATGATTTTTTTTCTTCACACAGCCAAAATTAGTCAATCCGGCTTACAGTTAATGAAAATAGTTCGTTTTTATATATATTTGGTACTACTAAAAGTCACCCTTAAATGGATGCTATTATTGAATTTTTCACTGGAATAAGCCCAGTTAAAGGGGCATTTTTTGCTACGGTGTTCACTTGGTTATTGACAGCTTTTGGAGCTTCATTTGTTTTTTTATTTAAAACTATGCGGAGAGGTTTTTTGGACGGCATGCTAGGTTTTACTGGAGGGGTAATGGTAGCAGCTAGTTTTTGGAGCCTTCTGGCACCTGGGATTGAAATGTCACCAGGAGAGGGTTTTGTTAAAGTACTCCCAGCAGCAGTTGGGTTTGGTCTTGGCGCATTATTTATTTTTGGGTTGGACAAAATTTTACCACACATTCATATAAATTTTAAAGATTCTGAGGGAATTAAAACCCCATGGCATAAGACCACTTTGTTAGTTCTGGCCATAACTATGCATAATATCCCTGAGGGTTTGGCAGTAGGGGTATTATTTGGCGGAGTGGCTGCAGGTATTCCTGAAGCCTCTATTTCAGGTGCAGTTGCACTTGCTATTGGAATTGGTATTCAAAATTTTCCTGAGGGGATTGCGGTTTCTATGCCTTTAAGAAGACAAGGGGCAAGTAGGTTTAAAAGCTTTTGGTATGGACAATTATCAGCAATTGTTGAACCAGTTGCTGCCGTTCTTGGTGCGATTGCAGTTACTTTTTTTACACCTATTTTACCCTATGCACTTGCATTTGCCGCTGGAGCTATGATTTTTGTGGTGGTAGAAGAAGTGATTCCAGAAACACAGCAAGACAAGTATACTGATGTCGCCACCTTGGGCTTTATTGGAGGCTTTATTGTAATGATGACTCTAGATGTTGCCTTAGGCTAAATTAATATTCATTAAAAGTTTTCCAACCTTGTGCCTCCAATTTTATAGATTGTCCTAGACCAGTTGTCATATTACAAAGTTCTTTTTGGTCAGTGAAATGACCAATTGGAGTTAAAAATGGATGAGATTTAATTTTTTCATAGTCATCGGTTTTAATAGCCATTAGAAGCTCATAATCTTCTCCTCCGTTTAGTAATACCGTAGTACTGTTTATTTTAAATTCCTCACTAATACTGATTGTTTGAGGATCTGCAGGTAATTTGTCTTCATAGATATTGCACCCTACACCGGAGGCCTTACAAAGGTGAAAAATCTCTGAGGACAATCCGTCGCTAATGTCAATCATGGCATTGGGGGTGATGTCTAGCTCTTCAAAAAGCTCAATAATATCTTTTCTTGCTTCAGGTTTTAGTTGGCGCTCAACGCAATATGAGTATTGCGCCAGATCGGGCTGATTATTTGGATTAACTTTATAAACTGCTTTTTCACGCTCTAGAACTTGTAATCCCATGTATGCACCCCCAATATCTCCACTAATGACCAAAATGTCATTGGGTTTTGCACCCGAGCGATAGGTAATTTTTTCTTTTTTTACTTGACCAATGGCAGTTATCGAAATTATTAGACCTTTTGAGCTAGATGAAGTATCTCCTCCAATCATATCAATTTTGTAATTTTTGCAAGCTAATCTAATCCCCAAATATAATTCTTCTAAAGCCTCTAAAGTGAACCGGTTGGAAACCGCGATTGAGACAGTAATTTGCATAGGAGTTGCATTCATTGCATATACATCTGATAGATTGACCATTACAGCCTTATAACCCAGATGTTTTAGAGGAACATAGGTCAGGTCAAAATGGACACCTTCAATTAGCAAATCACTTGTTACAACCGTTTGCTCGTCGCTTAATTCCAGAACAGCTGCGTCATCACCAACTCCTTTTACTGTAGTTTTCGCCTCAATCGAAAAATCTTTAGTTAGCTGTTCAATTAATTTAAATTCTCCTAGTTTAGATAGTGGGGTTCTACTTTTGTTTTCAAACATAGTACAAAAGTAATAAGATTTAATGCATTGTCCATATACACTTGGCACAAGAAGTTTTGGGGAAAAACTAAAGTTTATAGAAATGAAACTATAGTTAGAATTGATAGTATCCCCCGATAAATAGAAGGAAATGAACTATATTTGTACCGTAAAAAAACAATCATTAAAAAAGATGATCAAAGTAACTTCGGATGCACGTATTAAAGTGTCGCAATTAATGCAAGAGGAAGGTTTTAATCCTGACGTGGATTACATCCGTGTTGGGGTCAAAAGTGGTGGGTGCTCCGGCCTTTCATATGATCTCACATTTGACCATTTACAATCCGATCAAGACCGGTTGTTTGAAGATAATCAAGTTCGGATTTTAGTAGACAAAAAAAGTTTGCTATACCTACTCGGTACTACATTAGAATATTCCGGTGGACTAAACGGTAAAGGTTTTATTTTTAATAACCCTAATGCACAGCGAACATGTGGCTGTGGCGAAAGTTTTTCCTTATAAACTAAAATACCCAATGGCATATACTGAAGAGGAGTTAAAGAAAGAACTTGAAACCAAAGAATACGAATATGGGTTTTATACCGATATTGATTCTGAGACTTTTCCTGTTGGATTAAATGAGGAGGTAGTTAGAGGGATTTCCCAGAAAAAAAACGAACCTGAATGGATGACATCATGGCGCTTGGAGGCATTCAAAGCCTGGAAAGTAATGGATGAACCTAATTGGGCTAACGTTAAATATAACAAACCCAACTACCAAGATATATCATATTACTCTGCGCCAAAGAAAAAAGACCAATATAAAAGCTTAGATGAAGTCGATCCTGAATTATTGAAAACTTTTAAAAAGCTTGGGATTTCTCTTGACGAACAAAAGAAATTGGCTGGTGTAGCTGTGGATATTGTTATGGACTCGGTTTCTGTTGCTACTACTTTTAAAGAAACACTTGCCGAAAAGGGAATTATTTTCTGTTCAATTTCAGAGGCTATTAAAGAACACCCCGATTTGGTGAAAAAATATATTGGGACTGTAATTCCTTTTAAAGACAATTTTTTTGCAGCTTTGAACTCAGCCGTTTTTTCTGATGGATCATTCTGCTATATACCCAAAGGCGTCCGTTGTCCAATGGAGTTATCTACCTATTTTAGGATAAATCAAGCGGGAACTGGTCAGTTTGAGAGAACATTGGTTATTGCGGATGAGTCCAGTTATGTTAGCTACCTGGAAGGGTGTACGGCTCCTTCGAGAGATGAGAATCAATTACATGCGGCTGTGGTAGAATTGATTGCTTTGGATGATGCAGAAATCAAATACTCTACTGTACAGAACTGGTTTCCAGGAGATAAAAATGGAAAAGGTGGGGTTTATAATTTTGTAACAAAAAGAGGCATTTGCCATACACGTTCAAAAATATCATGGACTCAGGTGGAAACAGGTTCAGCTGTAACATGGAAATATCCCTCCTGTATTTTGAAGGGAAATGACTCTATCGGCGAGTTTTATTCTATTGCATTGACCAACAACTATCAACAGGCAGATACTGGAACCAAGATGATTCATTTGGGTAAAAATACTAAAAGTACAATTATTTCAAAAGGGATATCTGCGGGAAAATCACAAAATAGCTACAGAGGTTTGGTTCAGGTTTCCCCTAGAGCCACCAATGCAAGAAATTTTTCTCAATGCGATTCCCTTTTAATGGGTAACAAGTGTGGAGCTCACACCTTTCCTTATATAGAAGTAAAAAATAAATCGGCTCAAATTGAGCATGAGGCTACAACTAGTAAAATTGGGGAGGACCAAGTTTTTTATTGTAATCAGCGGGGAATTGACCCTGAAAAAGCCATTGCACTAATTGTAAATGGATTTAGTAAAGAAGTACTTAATAAACTCCCTATGGAATTCGCCGTAGAGGCTCAAAAATTATTAGAGATTTCCTTAGAGGGATCTGTAGGATAAAAAAATACTTATGTTATCAATTGAAAACCTTCACGCCCAAGTAGAGGGAAAAAAAATACTTAATGGAATCGATTTGGACATCAAAGCTGGAGAGGTACATGCCATAATGGGCCCAAATGGTTCCGGAAAAAGTACGTTGTCTGCAGCCATTGCAGGACATCAAGACTATGACGTTACCAAAGGAGCGATGATTTTAGAGGGGGAAGACCTATCAGAACTTGACGCAGAGGAGCGTGCTCATAAAGGTGTTTTCCTTTCATTTCAATATCCCGTGGAAATTCCTGGAGTTAGTGTAACCAACTTTATAAAAACGGCCATAAATGCTAATAGAAAGGCTAAGGGCTTTGAAGATATGCCTGCCAAGGAGATGCTTCAGAAAATCCGAGAGAAATCTAATTTATTGGAGATCGACTCGCGTTTTCTTTCTCGTTCTTTAAATGAAGGATTTTCTGGAGGAGAAAAAAAACGTAATGAAATATTTCAAATGGCGATGTTAGAGCCCAAGCTCTCCATATTAGATGAAACAGATTCCGGATTGGATATTGATGCCTTGAAAATTGTAGCCAATGGGGTCAATAAGCTCAGGTCTAAAGACAACGCTATTTTAGTCATTACTCACTATCAGAGATTGTTAGAATACATTGTCCCTGATTTCGTTCATGTTTTATTTGATGGTAAAATTGTAAAGTCTGGAACTAAAGATTTGGCTATTCAACTAGAAGAAAAAGGGTACGACTGGATAAAAGAAATGGCATAGTCTCAATGGAGTTTAAAGAAAAATTACTTGCATCACACCTTGCTTTTGAGGGTAGTATAGACTTTTCAGATTCTGTTCATCAAACCCGATTAGAATCCTTAAAGACCTTTGAGCAAAAAGGTTTTCCCACCCGAAAAGATGAGGCTTGGAAATACACCTCTCTTAATTCCATGCTTCGTAATGACTTTGCACTTTTCCCAGAGACCGAAACGACTATCGAAATTAAAAAAGTAAAGAAGTATTTCCTTTATGAGATAGACACTTACAAGGTCGTTTTTATAGATGGTGTCTATAGTCCATTTCTTTCAGACACAACTCACGACGGCTTAGACGTTTGCCTCATATCGGCAGCTTTATCTAAGTCGAAATACAGAAAGTTTATCGATACATATTTTAATAAAATCGCTGATACAAAAGACAGTCTTACCTCCCTTAATACCTCCTTCACTAAAGAAGGAGCTTACATTTATATTCCCAAAAGTGTAGTTGCTGAGAAACCGATTGAACTTATTCATTTTTCTACCGGTAAGGAGAAGTCTTTATGGTTGCAACCTAGAAACCTTATTGTAGTTGATAAAAACGCACAAGTTCAAATTTTAGAGCGTCATCAGAGTTTAAAACCCCACCAGGTAGTAACAAATTCAGTAACGGAAATATTTGCGCATCAAGATTCTTTTTTGGATTACTATAAAATTCAAAATGATTTTTCAACGGCCTCTTTAATAGATAATACCTATATCTCTCAACAAAAAAACAGTAATGTCAGTATGCACACCTTTTCTCTTGGGGGGAAATTGACGCGTAATAATTTAAATTTCTATTTGAAGGGAACCAATGCTAATGCTACACTGAAAGGCGTTACTATTTTAGACGAGAAGCAACACGTTGATCATTACACTTTAGTTGATCACATTAAACCCAAGTGTGAGAGCCACCAAGACTATAAAGGAGTATTTTCTGAGGGTGCTGTTGGGGTCTTTAACGGAAAGATTCATGTGGATCAAATCGCACAAAAAACAAATGCCTTTCAGCAAAACAATAATATCCTCCTAGATGATAAGGCAACAGTAAATACTAAGCCTCAATTAGAGATCTTTGCTGATGATGTGAAATGTTCACATGGTTGTACCGTTGGACAACTAGACGAGGAGGCACTATTCTATTTACAATCCAGAGGGATTCCAAAAAAAGAAGCCAAGGCATTGATGACCTATGCCTTTGCTAACAATGTGCTGGAAAGTGTTGAGTTACCAATTTTAAAAAGGCGAATCAATATACTTATTGCTAAAAAATTGGGAGTAAATTTAGGGTTTGATCTTTAAGTAAATGGATGTAACTAAAATTCGAAAAGATTTTCCTGTTTTAAATAGGAAAGTAAATGGCAGGCCATTAATCTACTTTGATAATGCTGCAACCTCCCAGACTCCTACTCAGGTGATAAACACTATTGTGGATTATTATGAAAATTATAACGCTAATATTCACCGAGGGGTTCACGCGCTTAGTCAAGAGGCGACCAATGCATATGAGGGCGCTAGACAAAAGATTCAGCACCACTTTAATGCTGCTCAGCCTTATGAGGTAATATTTACCTCTGGAACGACACATTCCATAAATATAGTAAGTAATGGATATGGTGAATTACTTAATCAGGGGGATGAGCTTATTGTTTCTGCGCTGGAACACCATTCTAATATTGTTCCCTGGCAAATGCTTTGTGAAAAAACAGGTGCACTATTAAAAGTAATTCCTATGAACGAGGATGGAGTATTATTAATGGATGCTTATGATGATTTACTTTCTGAGCGGACCAAATTAGTCTTTGTCAATCATGTTTCAAATGCCTTAGGAACAATTAATCCAATTGAAGAAATTATTAACAAAGCTCATGAGGTAGGAGCGGAGGTTTTAATTGATGGAGCTCAGGCCTCCCCACATATAAAAGCAGATCTACAATCAATAAATGTTGATTATTACGTCACTTCGGCTCATAAAATTTGTGGTCCAACTGGTATAGGAATATTATACGGAAAGGAGAATTCACTCAAACGACTGCCACCTTTTCAAGGGGGAGGAGAAATGATTGCCGAGGTAACTTTTGAAAAGACTACTTATGCTGGTTTGCCACATAAATTTGAAGCTGGAACACCAAACATAGCAGGAGGTATTGCATTTGGAGCAGCTTTGGATTATTTAAATTCTATTGGTATGGAAAAAATAGCTGAGTATGAGCAGGAACTTTTGATATATGGAACGGCAGCTCTAAAGAAAATCCCAGGATTAAAAGTTTATGGTGAGGCTCTAAATAAGACTGCTGTGATTTCATTTAATGTTCAAGGCATTCACCCTTATGATATCGGAAGTATCCTCGACAAATTAGGCATAGCTGTAAGAACAGGACACCATTGTGCACAGCCGATTATGGACTTTTATAGAATTCCTGGAACCGTAAGAGCTTCCTTTTCATTTTACAATACTTTTGAAGAGATTGATACGATGGTAAAAGCCGTTGAAAAGGCGGTTCAGATGTTGAAATAAATTATTAATTTTAACAATGAATAAAATCAATGCGGTTCAAGAGGAAATTGTGGAAGAGTTTTCCTTATTTGACGACTGGATGCAACGTTATGAGTACATGATAGAATTGGGAAAATCACTCCCACTAATTGACCCAGAATATAAAACTGAAGAGAATATTATCAAAGGGTGTCAAAGTAAGGTATGGATTCACGCGGATTTGGAAGGAGATAAACTGGTTTTTACTGCTGATAGTGACGCAATAATTACCAAGGGAATCATTGCTGTTTTAATCCGTGTATTTTCCAATCAACATCCAGATGCTATTTTAGGGGCTGATACTTCTTTTATTGATAAGATAGGGTTAAAGGAACATTTATCTCCCACCCGCGCCAACGGTTTGGTTTCAATGATCAAACAGCTCAAAATGTATGCCATTGCTTTTAAAACCCAATTAAACTAAAGACTATGTCTGAGGAAATTATTGAAACGGCTGATCTTGGAGATAAAATTGTAGGGGTACTAAAATCCATCTTTGACCCTGAAATCCCTGTTGATATTTATGAGTTGGGATTGATCTACGATGTTTTTGTAAATGAAGACTCCGAAGTTAAAATATTAATGACTCTAACAACTCCAAACTGTCCAGTAGCCGAAACATTACCAAAGGAAGTGGAAGAGAAAGTTAAGTCTTTGGATGAGGTTAAAGATGCCGAGGTGGAAATTACCTTTGACCCTCCCTGGTCTCAGGATCTAATCAGTGAGGAAGCCAAATTAGAACTGGGACTTCTCTAAAATGGCCGATACAATTGTAAATCGCGTGGCGAAAAGTTCTCTGATTACTTTCGATTTGGAAAAATTATACCAAATCGGAACCCGAAAAGCATTAGACTTATCACAATGGCTCGATCATGGCATCATCTTAAGAGAAAAAGACTTTAGAACAAAATTAAATGATCACGATTGGAAAGTTTATCAAGACCAATTGATAGCGCTTTCTTGTTCATCGGATGCGGTTTTACCTGCCTGGGCTTCTCTTTTGGTCACGACCTATTTGCAACCCTACGCGAGAAAAGTGGTAATGGGCACGCTTGCAGATTTGGAGATTCAATTGTTTTCAGATAAAATTAAAAATATTGATCTTAAACCATTTAAAGACAAATCCGTGATTATAAAGGGATGCAGTGATAAAACTGTACCTGAAGATGCTTATGTTCAGTTGATTACCAAGTTACAACCTGTAGTAAAAAGCTTGTTCTACGGCGAAGCCTGTTCTTCTGTTCCACTTTTTAAAAAAAAGAAATAGTTATTTTTGAGTAAGAGATAATTTTTGAAAACCTCAAAAAAAGTTTTGATCATGACATATTACTGGCCTCCCTCAGGAGGTTCAGGAGTTCAACGATGGATGTATTTTGCTAAATACCTCAAAAAGCATGGGTGGATGCCTTTTGTCATTACAGTTGACGAAAAATACGCTTCATATAGGGTTTTGGATAAAAGCTTTGTCACTGAAGTAAATGATATTCATGTAACTAAAACTAAATCAAGAGAGCTCTTGAAGTGGTATTCTTTACTTTTTACGGGTTCAAAAAAAAGAGGAATTCCACAAGGAGAAGTTAAAAAGAATGGTTTCCTAAGTAAATTCGCAGCGTTTATACGCGGGAATTTTTTTATTCCCGATGCGCGAAAAGGATGGAATGCATTTGCTGGTGATGAGGCGATCAAGCTTATTAAAAAGGAAAATATTAAAATTATTATTACAACCGGTCCTCCCCACTCCACTCATTTAATTGGCAGTAGAATAAAGAGCTTGTTTGACATCAAGTGGTTTGCGGATTTTAGAGATCCTTGGACAGCTATTTTTTACAACAAAGATTTGTATCGGTCTAATTGGGCAAAAAAAAAAGATACCCGTTTGGAAAAAAAGATATTATGTACGGCTGATGCTATCTTGACTACTAAGGGAGGAAGCCTGGTTCAAAAACTTCGAACTAAATCACCTAATCAGACCTTTCATGTGTTACCTAATGGATATGATGCAAAGCTTATGGAAAGCATCAAAAGAATCAATGTTCAGCATTTTCATATTGTATACACTGGTTTGTTGACCGAAAATCAAGATTATCGCATTTTTACCAAGGCCTTGGCTGAATTAAGTAAAAACAATAGGATATGTTTTTCTCTTGCTGGACAAATTTCCGAATCTATTTTAAATTATATTAAAGATGAACTACCCAAAGTAGAGATAGATTATAAGGGCTATCTTAGTCATGAAAATGCCCTCAGACTTATGAAAAGTGGAGATTTACTTTTGAACTTCATTTTCAAATCCGCTCATGAGGATATGATTTCAGGAAAACTTTTTGAGTATTTGGCTACCGGGATACCTATCCTCTCAATTGGCAATTCTAATTCTGACGTTGGAAACATATTCAGTGAGGCGTCTTTTGCTAAAATGATTCCAAGTAACGATAAAAAATCTATACAAAATTTCATAATTAAAGCCATAAAAGAAAAGGGCAAAGCAGGGAATAAATTGCCAGGAATTGAGAAATGGAGCAGGTATGAGCTTACAAAGGATCTCATTGATATAATTTCCAAAGAGCAGTTGTAGTTATAACATGAAATCTTCCCTTATTGGACTAAAAACATCAATAAGTTCACCAGCTTCAACGCAAAAAGCTCCGTGAAGGGTATTTGGTGGCACATAAAATGAATCACCTTCTTCAAGTTTTTGAGTTTCTCCGTCTATTGTGATTTCAAACACCCCTGAACTTACATATGAGACTTGTGAATGGTGATGCTTGTGAACCGAACCGACTCCACCTTTTTCAAAAATAACATGAACCAACATTATTTTGTCATCATAACCCATGATTTTTCGTTGAACTCCAGGGTCAACCGTTTCCCATTTCATTTTTGCCCCGCTAAAAAAAGACTTACTTGATCCAAATGTTTTCATAATATTTATTGATTTAGTTTTTAATTATATAAGGTTTACTTGAGGTTAAAATATTTTTTTGAAATAAGATCCAAAATTCAATTTTATAAAAAAAGTTTGTTGATTGCAATATAATCTTTGACCATTTTTGGTATAAGGTTAACTGGGACCTCTCCTTTTAAAATCATTTTTCTAACCTCCGTGGAAGAAATTTCTATTTTTGGAGCAGTGAAAAAATGAATATTTCTGTGCTCTTTTAATTCATCTAGAGTTAAGTGTGATTTACCTCTGGGGTACACATAAATTTTATAATTTTTTAGTATATCCTTATAATTTTTCCATTCATGGAAATAACTTAATATATCCTGTCCAAGTATTAAAATAAAATCATAATCTGGAAATTTGTTTTTAAGATGAACAAGTGTATTAATTGTATAACTGGGTTTAGATAGGTTAATCTCATCATCGCAAACTTTAAGTTTTGGAAAATCTTTTAAAGCAAGATTAACCATTGCTAGCCTTTGAGCATTTTCGATAAGCGATTCTATTTTCTTGAATGGGCTTTGAGGGCTAACTACTAACCAGACCTCTTCTAATTCCACTTTTTCTACAAAATAATTAGCCACTTTCAGATGACCGTTGTGAATGGGATTAAAGGTGCCGAAAAAAAGTCCAACTTTTTTCATATCGTTTTAGAACTTATGAATCAATAAAATCTTTAACCACTTTAATGATTTGTTTTTTTGATTTTTCCAAATCATCATTGATAATCGATTTATCAAACTTTTCTGAAAATTTAATTTCCTCGTTGGCTTTTTGAATTCTTTCAAGAAGAGCTGTTTCACTGTCTGTTCCTCTTGAACGAAGTCTTTCCTCTAATACATTTATACTTGGAGGAATAATAAATATGGACAATGTTTGATTCGGGTACTTTTTCTTGATGTTTAGAGCCCCTATAACATCAATATCAAAAATAACGTGTTTACCTGACTTCCAGTTTCTCTCAACCTCCGTTTTTAAAGACCCGTAAAATTTATTTGGATAAACTTCTTCATATTCAATAAAAGCCTCTTGTTTTATAAGGTTTTTAAACTCAATAGTACTTAGAAAATGGTAGTCAACACCGTTAACCTCATCACCGCGAGGTTCTCTAGAAGTTGCGGATATTGAAAATGAAAGAGGTAGGTTTTCCAATAGAAGTGCCCTGACAAGAGTGGTTTTTCCACTTCCTGATGGAGCTGATACCACAATGAATTTAACCTCTTTCAATTATAAGACATTCAGGAGTTGTTCTTTAATTTTTTCTAATTCATCTTTCATTTGGATGACTATTTTCTGTAAACCAGCATGGTTGGCTTTTGAACCAATAGTATTAATTTCTCTGCCCATCTCTTGAGCGATAAAACCTAATTTTTTTCCACTTGAGCTCGGGTTCTCCATCGTATTAGTGAAGTATTCAATATGATTACTTAATCGTACTTTTTCCTCAGTGATATCGTATTTCTCAATGTAATATATTAGTTCTTGTTCAAATCTATTTTGATCAATTTCAATTTGCAATTCTTCTAAAGAAGCTTTGAGCTTATTTTCAATTTTTTCTATTCTCTCAGGATCTTCCTTATTTATTTGGTCAATCAAAGTTTGTAAATTAATTAATCGGATTTTAAAATCTTCCTCAAGACTGGCACCCTCATGAGATCTAAATTCATTTAAACTTATGAGGGCCTTCCTTAAAAGATCTTCAATCGTTTTGATTTCCTTATCATCAATATCATTTATTTCAGTCTTTAGAGTATCAGGAAGTTTTATAGCTATTTTTAGTAATTCTAGCCGATCTGCATCTTGAATTTTACTAAGCTGTTCGATGTATTGATTTACTGCAGCGAGATTGATATTCCTTGCATTAGGCTGATCAATATTTTCAAAATTCAAGCTTAAATCTACTTTTCCTCGCTTAAGGGACTCACCAATAATTTTTTTTAAATGAAGTTCAATTTCTCTGAATTGAGCGGGTAATCTGCAACTTAACTCAAGGCCCTTGCTATTTAGGGATCTAAGCTCTAAAATATAATTCCTATTTTCGAATTGAATTTCGGCTTTACCAAAGCCAGTCATAGATTTAATCATCTAAAATTATAGTTCCCTAATTTTAATATTGCGGTAGGAGACCATATCTCCGTGATCTTGTAAGCCAATTTTCCCAGTTTTAAATTTAGCAAAGTGATCCCAGTCTGAAAATTTAGAGTTGGCGATAAGTTCATCCCACTTTTCTCCAGATACAGGGAAGGTCACAATTTCAACCCCATTAAGAGTAACACTTCCTTTATTACTTTTATAGTCAATACTTAATAAAACATGGTTCCATTCACCAGCAGGCTTGCATACATCTTGCGCAGGTTGAACCATATCATAAAGTGCACCAGCTTGATGAAATTTCGGGTTGGCTAGGGCATCTGGGTGCCTTTCATTATCTAGAACTTGAATCTCAGGTCCTGTAGTATAGGGTTTTCTATATTGCTCACCTTCTTTTACTCCCCAAAAAATCCCACTATTTCCACCCTCAGCGATATTCCATTCTAAAGATAGCTCAAAATTAGTATACTCCTTGTCAGTTACAAGATCATTATTTTGTTTTTTGTCCATTTGTTTACTTGGATCAAAAACCATTGCGTCATCAACTATATCCCATGCACTACTCATTTTGGTTTCATTGAATTGATGCCACCCGTCAAATGACTTCCCGTCAAAAAGTGTTACCCATTCTTTTTGTGAGGATTTTTCAGATTGATCACCTTTTTTCTTAGGTTTTTTATTGCAATAAATGATGAGTAATGTTAGGATTGTAATTAAAATTTTTTTCATGATAAGTTTTAAAGGTTTAATATCTTTTTTAAATGATTTTCATCAATTTCAGATCCAGCGAAGTCATCAAAAGTTTTTTGAGTGGCTTCAATTATGTGAGATTGAATAAAAGGAGCACCTTCACGAGCACCTTGTTGAGGACTCTTAATGCAACATTCCCATTCCATTACTGCCCAAACATCACAGCCGTATTCAGTTAGTTTTGTAAATATGCTCTTAAAATCGATTTGTCCATCGCCTAATGAGCGATACCTTCCAGCTCTGTCTATCCAGTCACCATATCCACCAAAAGCTCCTTTTTTTCCAGTTGGATTAAATTCAGAATCCTTGACGTGGAAGGATTTGATAAAGCTGTGATAATGATCAATATATTCTAGGTAGTCTAATTGTTGTAATACAAAGTGACTAGGATCATAAAGTATATTTGCCCTTTTATGATTTCCGGTTTCTTTCAAGAAACGCTCAAAAGTAACCCCATCATGGAGGTCTTCACCTGGATGAATTTCATAACAGACATCAACACCATGCTCATCAAATGTATCAAGTATTGGCAACCATCTTTTAGCCAATTCTTTAAAACCCATCTCAACTAATCCATCTGGCCTCTGAGGCCAGGGGTGCCATGTGTGCCAAAGTAATGCTCCAGAAAATGTTGCGTGAGCATTCAAACCAAGTCGACCACTAACAATTGCAGCTTTCTTCATGGTTTCAACCGCCCATTCAGTTCTGACTTTTGGGTTGTTTTTGTATGCATCTGGAGCGAAATTATCAAACATCAAATCATAAGCGGGATGTACTGCAACCAATTGCCCCTGTAGGTGGGTTGAGAGTTCTGTAATTTCTAAACCATATGAATTTATTTTACCTTTTAACTCGTCGCAATAAGTTTGACTGTCAGCTGCTTTGTCTAGATCGATTAAAAAGGTTTCCCAAGTAGGTATTTGAATTCCCTTGTATCCTAAATCCGCTGCCCATTTACACATTCCATCTAGAGAATTGAAGGGGGCTTTTTTATCTACAAATTGAGCTAAAAATACTGCAGGACCTTTTATTGTTTTCATTGATTTTCCATGCTTATCCATACATTACCTTTTTTATTGGATTCAACTACTTTTTCTATAAACATCATTCCTCTTACACCCTCATATATGGTTGGAAATTCTCCACTAAATGATTTTTCACCTCTTAAAGCTTTAGCAACCCCTTTGTATATATTACCCATGGCATCAAAAATTCCCTCTGGGTGACCTGCCGGAAGTTTAGTTCCATCTAGTGACACATCAGTATTGTAAACATTTCCAGGTTTTATAAGTCTTCTGGGTTCATCATCTTTTAAGAAATATAAATAGTTAGGATTTTCCTGTTCCCATTTTAAAGCTCCTTTTCTTCCGTATATGGCAACAGTAATATTGTTCTCGTCACCTGTTGCAATCTGGCTTGCACGAAGTAATCCTTTAACTTTATCGGACATACGAATTAAGATGGAACCATCTATATCAAGTGGGTTGTCATCATACAATGTGTTTAAATCAGAAAGTAATTCTTTGACCTCCATTCCTGTCACATATTCAACCATATTAAAAATATGAGTTCCTATATCACCAATACATGAACTAATTCCAGCTTTTTTTGGATCCAATCGCCAAACTTTACTTCTTTTTTCTTTGTCATGTATTACAGGGTTAATCCATCCTTGATAATATTGTAAATCTACTTTATGAATTTCTCCAATTATTCCATTTGCGATCATATTTTTCATTTCGCGAACCATAGGATAACCTGTATATGTGTATGTAACAGCAAAAATTGTATTATTTTTTTTCTGTAAAGCCTCTAATTCTTTCGCTTCTTCAAGTGAAGTCGTCAGTGGTTTTTCACAGATCACGTTAAAACCATTTTCCAAAAGTTTTTTAGCCATAGGAAAATGCAAGAAATTTGGGGTTAATACCGAAACAGCTTCCATTCTTTCGGATTCGGGTTTGGCAGCCTCTTCATTAATAAATTTTTCAAAGTTCTCATAAACTCTTTCAGTACTAATTCCAATTTGCTTTGCAAACTTTATATTTTCATCATAATTCGGATTAAAGACGCCACCTACAATTTCGTAGCGGTCATACATAAAAGACGCAACTCGGTGAAGAACTCCAATTAGTGAGTCACCGCCTCCGCCCAATACACCTAAACGTATTTTACTCATTTTTTTATTTTAAATCTGATTATCGTAAAAATAGGATTAATTTATTAAAACCAAAATCGATATTAATTCATAATTATTTTTTTCCATAATTAAGGGCTTTATATTTTATAAGTCCTTATTTTTGATCACATAAAAAACTAGACAATTTTATAATTCATGAATCAAGAATTTGATGCTATTGTAATCGGAACAGGGATAAGTGGAGGATGGGCTGCCAAAGAGTTGTGTGAGGCGGGATTGAAAACACTTGTTCTCGAAAGAGGGAGAATGATCAGGCACATAGTTGATTATCACACGGCAAACATGGATCCTTGGGACTTCAAAGGTGGAGATAAAACTACGCATGAAATTGAAAAGAAACAATATAAGCAAATCAGATCGACTAGATATGCAGTTCATGAATCAACTTCTCATTTTTTTGTAGATGATAATGAACATCCATACAATGAGGATAAGCCTTTCGATTGGGTTCGGGGATATCACGTTGGTGGTAAATCTTTAATGTGGGCAAGGCAAGTTTACAGATTGAGCGAATTTGATTTTGAGGCTAATGCCAAGGAAGGTATTGCCATTGATTGGCCAATAAGATATAAAGACCTGGCACCTTGGTATAGTTATGTTGAAAAATATATCGGTGTTTCTGGAGAAAAGTTAGGGTTACCTCAACTCCCAGACAGTGAGTTTTTAAAACCTATGGAATTAACATGTGCCGAAGAAAAGTTTAAAAATGAAATAGCAAATAAATACAATGACCGTCTTATAACAAATGCCAGGGTTGCTCATATTACTGAAGGAACTAAACCCGGACTAGGCCGTGTTACATGTCAATATAGGAATCGATGCAGAAGAGGTTGTCCTTATGGTGCATATTTTAGTAGTAATTCTTCTACCTTACCTGCTGCAGATGCTACCGGAAATATGACTCTCCAACCGAATTCAATTGTTACTCAAATCATTTATGATGAAAAAAATAATAGAGCAAGTGGAGTTCGAGTAATTGATGATGAGACAAATGAGGTAAAAGAGTACAAAGCTAAAATCATATTTTTATGTGCTTCAACTATTGCTTCTACCTCAATTTTATTACAATCAGTATCTGATCGTTTCCCTAATGGACTTGGTAATGATTCAGGAGAACTAGGACATAATTTGATGGATCATCATCTTAGATTAGGTGCAAGTGCTGATATTGAGGGTTTCGAGGATTCTTATTATACTGGAAGAAGACCAGGGGGAATTTACATTCCAAGATTTGTAAATATTGGTGGTTCAACTAATGTCAAGGATTTTGTAAGAGGATATGGCTTTCAGGGAAGTGCAAAAAGAGGACAAAATAAAGGTAATGGTTCCGATGAATCATATGGCTCTAAATTTAAAAAAGCAATTCAGACTCCCGGACCATGGAAAATAAACCTTGGTGGTTTTGGTGAAATATTACCTTATCATGATAACAAGATGTATCTTGATTATGATAAAAAAGATAAGTGGGGACTCCCCACGGTTACATTTGATGCTGAGATAAAAGAAAACGAATACTCAATGAGAAAGCACTTACTACAACAGATTGGAGAAATGCTTGAATCGGCAGGTTTTAAAAATGTTAAGACTCGTGATAATGGATATTATTATGGTGCTGGAATACATGAAATGGGAACTGCAAGAATGGGACGTGATAAAGAAACTTCTGTTTTAAACAAGTTTAATCAGATTCATTCTGTGAAAAATGTTTTTGTGACTGACGGATCCTGCATGACCTCCTCGGGTAATGTTAACCCTTCGCTAACTTACATGGCAATTACAGCAAGAGCTGTAAATCATGCAGTAAAAGAATTAAAAAAGATGAACCTTTAATTTAATCACCAATAATGGATAGAAGAAAAGCATTAAAAACAATTGGATATGGCGCAGGAGCCATCACTGTGACTCCAGCAGTCGTTGGACTTTTTCATAGCTGTCAAAACAACTCTTCTAATTTTGTTCCTGAGTACTTCAATAAGAACCAGTTTGCTATTGTATCTCAATTAATGGAGCTAATACTTCCTGAGACTGAAATTCCAGGTGCTATTAATCTTAAATTACCTGAATTTTTGGATGGTTATATTTACACAATTTATTCTGAGGAAGACCAAAAAAAGATATCAGAAGGATTAGATAGCTTTATAGATGTTGCTCTTTTTGATTCCGACAAAAGTAATACTAATAAATTGACTAATAAAGATTTAGATTTTCAATTAGCAAAATATCTTAAGGCAGATAATGATCAAAAAAATTCCTGGAAAAAGCAGGATTCTGACTATCAAAAAGCTTTAAAAAATAAAAGTAACTCTCCTAAATTACCCAGTGAGGCATTGGCTTATGGTTTTGCAAACCAATTACGCTCCTTGTCTATAACTGCATTTAGAACCAATGAGTACATTGGGGAAAACGTATTAGCATATGCTCCAATTCCTGGGGAACAAAGAGGATGCGTAGACCTAATAGAAACTACTGGAGGAAAGATTTGGTCTTTATAAAATTTAGTTCACTATCAATTCTCCCCTCATCATCATATAATGACCGGGAAAAGTACAAATATAATTATAGGTCCCAGGCTCTGGAGCTAAAAAGCTTATAGTTGTTGATTCTCCCCCTCCTAGCATTTTAGTATAAGCAATAGCTTCATCTGAGTTTGGGATATAATCATTTGATTTAGCTAAAACTGCTTTTTTTGCATATTCATCGATATTGACTCCTTTTTTTAGCAGTACAAAATTGTGGCCCATGAATTCTTTAGAGACCTTCCCCTTATGGTTTAAAGTCAAGACTATATTTTTTCCGGAATTAACCTCAATTTTATTTTTATCATAAATCATATTATCAAAAGAATTAAGAATTACTTTGAAATCATTAGGATTATTTATTGGGATTTTCTCTGAGACTTCTTTTATCCTTTCGTACTTAAATTTTTCTTTTTTTTCTTTCTTTTCACCGCCGCCACAACTTATAATTAAGAGAATTGAGAAGACAAATAAAATTAAATTTTTCATAATTTGGAATTTTTTCAAAAGTAAGAAAGAATTATAGATTTTAATTAGTTAATTATAATTTGATTTTTGTGAAACAAGATAAACCCCAAATATTATTATTAAACATGCTAGGCCTCTTCCAAAACTTATATAATCATTTCCAGTAATAATGGCATAGGAAATTGCTATTATAGGTTGTGCATAAGCAAAAGCACCAACAGTTGAAGCTTGAAGTTTTTTTAAAGCGAAAAGATTTAATATATAGGTTAAAAATGTAGTACCCAATACAACAAATATGATTCTCCAAATCGCATCAAATGGCATATTAATCCAATTAATTTCACTAAATTCTATGCTTGTCACGGGTAAATTCATAAAAAAACCTATAAGAAATAACCATTTCATTATTGTTATTGTACTATACTTTTGAGTAAGTGGTTTGACCATAATAATGAAGCTTGAAAAGAATATTGAATTAAGTAAAAACAGAAAATTACCTAGAGGGACATTTGGTGCTCTTAATGAGTTTTCAGTTCCATGGAGAACCAAAATTAAAGCTCCAATAAAACCTAGTGTTATTCCAATAAATTTTTTTAATCCAATTTTTTCCTGAAGAAAAAAATATGAAAGACATAAAATAATTATTGGATTTGTTGTAGCAAATATTCCGCTATTTACTGGTGTTGAAAGTTCCAGGCCCTTAAAAAAAGAAAGCATATTTAAGCACATTCCTAGAAGTGCAGTAATAAAGAATTTTAAATAGTCTTTTTTATCAATTTTTTCGAAGGGAACAAATAAACTTGCAAACCAAAAAAGTATTGAAGCGCCAGCAGTTCTAATGAAGATGAAACCGAAAGCCCCAACATGATCCGGCATTACCTCTTTTGCTATGGTATGGTTTAATCCGTAAATCAAAGTAGCACCCCCTGCAGATAAAAGTGCAAGTAGCCTACTATTCATTTATCCATTTTTTCGCTGATTCAATCTCTTCCTTGCGGTTACCCACAAAGACTTTTCCCTTGTAAAAAAGAACAGGTCGCTTTAAAAAAGTATAGTGGTCAGTTAGCAATTGTTTTGCTTTTTCCTCAGTTAGTTTTTTAGTATCAATATTAAGTTGCTTAAAAAGTTGTGCTCTATTGTTTATTAGAGATTTATAGCTTCCTTTTTTTGTTTTTAGCTTCTCTATTTGAGTCAATGTAATTGGAAATTTTTTAACGTCAATGATATCAACATTATCAGGGAGATTTAACTCTTTAATTATTTGCTTACAAGTGCTACAGGTGCTTAAATGAAGAAAAAAATTCATTTTAATTGAGTTTAATAGTTTATCAAAATTTAGGATATATAAATTAAATAATTACGACAACTTAAAATCATGGGCAGGTCCCCCATTTTGGAATATATTCTTTGGGGTAGTTTGTCGATTCAGTAGTGAATTGATCTGGAATATTTGATATACCGATCACGCATAGTGAAGACAAATCCATTTTAAATTCTAAGGCCCCCCTTATCATTTTATCCATATTAGAGACTTTTCTAGTATTCCATTTAGATATATCCTGATTAAACTTAATGGCACTATTAAAAATTCTACACATATTTTTGACAGATGAGGTGTCCCAATTTGAAATATTTTGGTTAAACGATGAAGCACTATCAAACATTGATTCCATATTTACAACGCTTGATGTATCCCATTCACCAATTTCTTGATTAAAAGATGATGCACCATTGAACATTCCACTCATTGAGGTAACATTAGATGTATCCCATTGACTAATATCTTGATTAAAAGAACTAGCTCCCAGAAACATGTTTTCCATTGATTTAACTTTTGATGTATTCCACAAAGATATGTCTTGGTTAAATTCATATGCTTGTCCAAATAGTCCAGTCATATTGATTACATTCGACGTATCCCAATTTGATATATCCTGGTTAAACGTTGTTTTAATTCCATAATAGTTTCCTATAACGCCAGTCAAGTCAGTTATTTTTGAAATACATGCACAAGTTACGTCCTCATTGTTCTGAATCATCTTTGTTAATATAGACTTATTCACAACGGTATAAATTTTACCCTTAATTTTTTTCTTATCTCCTATAATCGATTTTTCGCACTTTATTGTAACATTATTGTTGTCTAAATATATATTGCCTAGATTTTTATTTTGAGAGAATAGCGAAAATGAAAAAAGAATCAAAAAGAATAAAGTTTTCATTTTTTTTAATATTAAGAATCTCATTTTTTCATCGAAAATTATGACAAATAAACTTTTTTAAATTTTTTCAAAGATATCACTATAATAATTAAAATTGTCTAAAATCCAATACCTTTGCAATGTTGAAATATCAGACTTATGACCAAAAAACTTCGTTTTAATAGTTCTACTATTCATGGTGGACAAGAAGAGGAAAAGGGGTATGGAGCAGTTATGCCCCCAATATATCAGACTTCAACATATGCTCAAAAAAGTCCAGGAAAGCATAGAGGTTATGAGTACAGTCGAACTCATAACCCAACAAGGAGTGCTTTAGAGCGGTCTATATCTGCTTTGGAAAACGGTAAATACGGATTGGCATTTGCATCTGGATTGGCTGCTATGGATGCTATAATTAAGATGTTTGATCCTAATGATGAGATTATTTCTGTTAATGATTTATACGGGGGATCCTTCCGGCTCTTCACGCAAATTTTTAAGAAATACGGAATAAAGATTCATTTTGTTAATATGCAAGATTCTGAATCAGTTGAAGCTCTAATAACAAAAAAAACTAAATTAATTTGGGTCGAAACTCCCACCAATCCAATGATGAATGTTGTTGATATTAAAGCAATTTCGGCAATTGGTAATGCTCACAAGATAGTTGTAGCAGTTGATAATACTTTTGCTTCTCCATATCTCCAACAACCACTTGAGCTTGGAGCTTCAATTGTTATGCACTCAGCAACGAAATACCTTGCAGGACACAGTGATACAGTCTTGGGTCTAGTGGCAGTTAATGATGCTGCTCTTTTCGAAAAATTAGCATTTATACAGAATTCAAGTGGTGCAGTACCTGGGCCCATGGACTGCTTTTTAACGCTTAGAGGAATTAAAACTTTACATATTCGAATGCAAAGGCATTCTGAGAATGGTTCTGTGATTGCTAAATTTTTAAAGGATAACTCAAAAATTGAAAAAGTTTATTGGCCCGGTTTTTCTGATCATCCCAATCACAACATTGCTAAAATTCAAATGAAATCTTTTGGTGGAATGATTTCTTTTGTCCCAAAAGGGGGGGATAAGGCTGAAGCTTTTAAGATTATTGAAAATCTGAAAATATTTACGCTAGCAGAATCTTTGGGAGGTGTGGAGAGTTTGGCAGGACATCCAGCTTCTATGACCCACGCCTCAATACCAAAGGAAATTAGAGAAAAAAGTGGAGTAGTAGAAGGATTGATTCGACTAAGTGTAGGAATTGAGGATGAGCAAGATTTGATTGAAGATTTGGATCAGGCCATTAACTTGATCTAGCGAAGTTTAAAATAGCATGAAACTTCCAAAAAATAAAAAAGTATATTTTGCCTCTGATAATCATCTTGGTTTAAATGCAGAATTGTCAAGTAAAGAGCGAGAAAAATTTTTTGTAGAATGGTTAGATAAGGTTAGTAAAGATGCCGCAGCAATTTATCTTTTAGGAGACTTATTTGATTTTTGGTTTGAGTACAAAAAAGTAGTCCCAAAGGGTTTTGTTAGGGTATTAGGAAAATTAGCTGAATTGACTGATAGGGGAATTCCAGTAACTTTTTTCGTTGGTAATCACGATTTGTGGATGAAAGATTATTTTAAAAAAGAGCTTGGGGTTACAATACATCATAATCCAATTGATATAAAAATCAATGACACTATTTTTATGATTGGCCATGGTGATGGATTGGGTCCAGGGGATTTAGGTTATAAGCGAATGAAAAAAATTTTTAGAAATCGCTTTTTCCAATGGCTTTTTAGTTTAGTTCACCCCGATGTTGGAATACGACTTGGAAACTATTTTTCACAAAAGAATAAATTGATTTCAGGAGAAGAGGATATTAAGTTTAAGGGAAAGGAAAACGAGTGGCTCGTTGCATATTGTAAAAAAAAATTGGAAGAGAAGCATTATAACTATTTTATTTTTGGACACCGACATCTACCACTGCAAATTGATCTAGGTATGAATTCAAATTATATCAACCTAGGTGATTGGATTACACATTTTACATTTGGTGTTTTTGATGGGAAATCCTTTCTTTTAGAAAAATGGAAAAATCCTATTTCCAATGATTGAAGCTAAATCGCTTATTCTTGAAAACACAATTATTATTGGTATCATCAGTAGCAAAAAGGAAGAGAACAACTCTAAAGATTACCTTGATGAACTAGCTTTTTTGGCTCATACTGCTGGAGGAAAAGTTCTTAAACGATTTGTTCAAAAGATGCAAATCAAAAACCCTAAAACTTTTATTGGTTCTGGTAAAATGCAAGAAGTTGAGAAATACGTTAGGGAAAAAGAAGTGACTACCGTTGTTTTTGATGACGAACTTACTCCTGCACAACAAGGAAACATTGAAAAAATTTTACGTTGTAAAATTCTGGATAGAACCGGATTGATATTAGATATATTTGCCCAGCGAGCGAAAACTAGTTATGCCCGAACCCAAGTAGAACTCGCTCAATATGAATATTTATTGCCCCGACTTAAAGGCTTGTGGACACATTTGGAGAGACAACGTGGTGGGATAGGAATGCGTGGACCTGGAGAAACAGAGATTGAAACTGACCGGCGTATTGTGAGGGACAAAATATCATTACTTAAAAAGAAATTAAAGGTTGTCGATAAACAAATGGCTACTCAAAGGGGAAATCGTGGTGCACTTGTAAGGGTGGCATTGGTAGGTTATACTAATGTTGGTAAATCTACATTAATGAATATTATTTCCAAAAGTGATGTTTTTGCTGAAAATAAACTATTTGCTACTCTAGATACTACCGTTCGAAAAGTAGTTATAGGGAATCTTCCTTTTTTATTGAGTGATACAGTAGGCTTTATTCGTAAATTACCCACACAGTTGGTAGAGTCTTTTAAAAGCACATTGGATGAGGTTAAAGAAGCAGACCTTTTGCTTCATGTAGTTGATATTTCCCACCCAAATTTTGAAGAGCATATTGAATCTGTTAACCAAATTTTAAAAGATATTAAGAGCCTTGATAAGCCTACACTAATCGTATTCAATAAAATAGATTTATATGAACCAGACCCTTGGGACGAAACTGATTTAGTTAAAGAGCGAACAAAAAATCATTATTCATTGGAAGAGTGGCAAAAAACTTGGATGCACCGAATAAATAAGAGTGCACTATTTATATCTGCTGAAAGTAAAGAAAACTTAGATCTTTTTAGAGAAAGGGTATATAAAGCAACCCGAAAAATTCATATTACACGTTTTCCTTACAATAACTTTCTTTATCCCGAGCAACAAAAAGAAATTTAAATCTTTAGTAACTCAACTAACTATTATAGCAGTTGATAATTAAAGATATTATTGCTTAGTACTTTGTCATTTTTTTAATTTACATTAATTTCGATTTTATAAATTATAACTACTTCGGTGCTAATAAAACCTACAGGCACAATATTTTTAACCAATTGTTAACAATGGGGCATAAAAAAATTTTTCAATTTTGCTTTCCCAAAAATAATGTTTTAATCGTTAGAGATAATGGAAAATACTATAAATAAGAATGTTAATATTAAAGCAATCAATGAAAAGATTGAAAAGGAAAGTGCCTTTGTCGATCTTTTGACCATGGAAATTAACAAGGTTATTATTGGTCAGAAACATATGGTCGAAAGATTGTTGATCGGACTGTTGGGTCAGGGACATATCCTTTTAGAGGGAGTTCCAGGCTTGGCCAAAACTCTCGCTATTAATACGCTGAGTCAATCGGTAAAAGGTATTTTTAGTAGGGTGCAGTTCACCCCTGATTTGTTGCCTGCCGATGTTGTAGGTACGATGATCTACAATATCAAGGAGAATGATTTCACGATAAAAAAAGGGCCAGTTTTTGCCAACTTTGTGCTAGCTGATGAAATCAACCGTGCCCCGGCCAAAGTACAGTCTGCCTTGTTGGAAGCCATGCAGGAAAAGCAGGTTACTATTGGTGATTCGACCTTTAAACTCCCCTCGCCTTTTTTGGTAATGGCGACCCAAAATCCTGTGGAGCAAGAAGGGACCTACCCTTTGCCTGAGGCACAGGTAGATAGATTCATGTTGAAAACTGTGATCGATTACCCCAAGCTTGACGAAGAACAATTAATTATTCGTTCTAATCTCAATAACATACAGGAAAAAATAAAACCGGTAGTGACAACAAAGCAAATTGAAAAAGCCCAAGCCACTGTTATAGAAATTTACATGGATGAGAAAATTGAAAAGTATATTCTCGATTTGATCTTTGCGACCCGATATCCGGAAAAATATAATTTAGCTGAAATTAAGCCCCTGATCAGTTTCGGAGCCTCTCCACGGGGAAGTATCAACTTGGCTACTGCAGCAAAGTGCCATGCCTTTCTAAAACACCGTGGTTATGTCATCCCGGAGGATGTCCGGGAGGTAATCTATGACGTTTTAAGACACCGTATAGGATTGACTTACGAGGCAGAAGCAGAAAACGTTACTAGTGAGGATCTGATCAGCCAAATCATCAATGAAGTAGAGGTACCATAGGAAATAGAATTCTAAATCATTACTAATTTAAGCACCAATGGATACCAAGGAGCTCCTAAAAAAAGTCCGTAAGATTGAAATTAAGACCCGACGGCTTAGCGATAATATATTCGGTGGGGAGTACCACAGTACCTTCAAAGGAAGAGGGATGACCTTTAGTGAGGTGCGACAATATCAGTATGGAGACGATGTGAGAAGTATTGATTGGAATGTTACTGCCCGCTATAACGAACCATATGTAAAGGTTTTTGAGGAAGAAAGAGAGCTGACCCTTATGTTGATGATTGATGTTAGTGGATCCGAATTATTTGGAACTGAAGGACAATTCAAACGGGAGGAACTTACAGAAATAGCTGCAACGCTTTCTTTTTCTGCTATGCAAAACAATGATAAAGTGGGATTAATCCTTTTTTCTGACCAGTTAGAGCTTTTTATACCGCCAAAAAAAGGACGTTCTCATGTTTTACGAATCATCCGAGAACTTTTGGAGTTCGAGCCTAAGAGTCAAAAAACAAGTATCAGCAATGCTTTAGAATTTTTATCGGGGGTAATGAAAAAGAAAGCTATCGTTTTTTTGATGTCAGATTTTATCGATAGTGACTATGAAAAAACTTTAAGGATTGTGGCCAAAAAACACGATTTGACTGGTATTAGAATTTATGACCGCCACGAGGAAAACATCCCTAATTTAGGCTTAGTTCCCATGCTAGATAACGAAACGGGTCAAACAGCCTATATTAATACTCAGTCAGCAGCAGTTCGGAAGGCTTATGCCCAGCAATATTCCATACAAGTGAAAGTATTTGAAAACTTGTTCCATAAAAATGGTGCCGGAACTTTACATTGCCGATTGGATCAGAGCTACGTAAAAAAGCTTTTGAATTTTTTTAAATCAAGAGGGTAATGAAGAGAAGCACCTTGCTGTTTTTTGGATTGATTTTTTTCTTTTGCATAATTAGAGGACAGACCGTTCCAGAATTAAATGTAACTGTTGATACCACCAAAATGCGCATCGGCGAACAAATTAACTATACGCTTCAAATAAAAGCCGATTCTACTGCAAACGTTATTTTTCCAGAACAAGCCCTGTTTACTCCATTTGAAATCCTAGAGGAAAGCCCGATCGATACCTTGAGGGCCCAAAGTAAATTCCTTTTTACCAAGAAATATGCCTTGATTCAATTTGACTCTGGGGCCTATTGGTTGCCACCACAAAAAGTCTCGGTTGATGGATTTGCTAAAATCTCTGATTCTCTGCTGATTCAAGTGGCCACTGTGCCAGTAGATACTCTGAAGCAAAAATTATTTGATATAAAACCCATTGTCCAAGTTGAGCAAAATTTTGATGCTCTTACCCAAAGTCTAATATTTGGACTACTAGTGGTTTTGATTTTAATTGGGTTAATATATAGTTTCTTTTTTGCAAAAAAGAGGAGGGAACAAAGCAGAAAGAAACTTCCGCCTTTTGATCGCGCTATTGAGGAATTAAAAGCACTAGAATCTTTTACTCCTTCTGAGCAGGAGGAGTATAAAAATTATTATTCTCGTCTGACGGATGTGGTGAGACGCTACTTGGAGGAAGAGGCAAAAATTACTGCTTTGGAGAGTACTACAGATGAGTTGTTACTCAAATTAGAGGCTCTAAAAAAATCTGGAAAACTCGAGCTGGAAAGAGAGACAATCAAGAATCTTAAGTCTGTTTTACAAACAGCTGATTTGGTAAAATTCGCCCTATCTACTCCTGAATTCGGAACTACTGCAAAAGATAGAATATTGGTACAGGGGGTAGTAGTCGAGACCAATGAAGCCTTGCCGGAACCAACGCCTGAAGAGATCAGAGAACGAGAGGAATACCAGCAATTATTGGCAACGAAAAGAAGAAAACAACAGTTAAAATGGGGTTTGGTCTCATTGTTAATTTTAATGGTTATAAGCTTTGGAACAGCTGTTTCAGTTTATGGGTTTTATCCAGTTAGAGATATCCTCCTGGGTTATCCAACAATAAAGCTCAAAAATAAAGAATGGATTATCAGTCAATATGGAACTCCTCCAGTAAAAATAGCAACCCCAGAAGTTTTACGCAGAGTTAAAACAGAAATGGGAGGTGCATTGCGTTTTTCTTCAGGGGACTACGATTCTCCTTTTTACATTGATTTGGTTTTCACCCAAAAACCGCCAAAACAGAAACAGGAAGAAAACCCAACTGATGATGAGAAAGGCGCTAAAGAAAAAGAGGCTGTACAATTATTAATTAATGAAATAATTAACGATTTCCAATCTCGTGGCGCGGTAAATATACTTATCAAAGAAGAGGAATTTACCACTTTGTCAGGAATCCCAGCCTTAAAAATTTACGGGACTCTGGACTATCCAAAAAAAGGAAAAGATAAACGGGTGCGTTGCAATTATATGACCCATTTATTTGATTTTGATCAGAGTGGGATTAATTTGACTTTACTATATGAGAAGGAAGATCGATATGGTCCTGAAATAGAAAAAAGAGTCATGGACAGCTTTGAATTAATAAAAGAATTGTAAGAAAAGTGTTTGAAGGAGTTTACTTTGCGAATCCCAATTATATGTGGCTTTTTCTGTCGTTTCCGCTGATAATTGTATGGTACTTTTTAACCTCAAAAAAAGTACAACCTGTTTTAAAAATATCGTCGATTAAAGGTTTTCAGCAAAAATCAAGTTTTCTGGCTAAGCTCCAACCCTTATTATTTGTTTTGAAGCTACTTTCACTGAGTTTGATAATTCTGGCACTATCTCGCCCTCAAACTATGGATGTCTCAACAAGAACTAAAACCAACAAAGGAATAGATATAGTTATGGCGATTGATATATCTTCTAGTATGCTGGCTCAAGATCTGAAACCGAACCGTCTTTCCTCGTTAAAGAGGGTAGCCTCGTCTTTTATTGATGATCGAATAAGCGACAGAATTGGGTTGGTTATTTATGCAGGAGAAAGTTATACCAAAACACCGATTACCAGTGATAGAGCGATTGTAAAAAACGCTTTACAAGATATTCGATATGATGGTATAATTGAGGATGGAACTGCTATAGGTATGGGCCTTGCTACCGCAGTGAACAGATTGAAAGATAGTCGCGCCAAGAGTAAAGTGATCATTTTACTTACTGATGGCGTTAATAACTCTGGCTTTATTGACCCCAAGATAGCTAGTGAACTTGCAGTGGAATATCAGATTAAGACTTATACAATTGGACTTGGCAGCAATGGTACGGCTAGAGCTCCAGTGGGAATCTTACCTAATGGAAAGTTTCAATATGGACTGACAAAAGTTGAAATTGATGAGGCGTTATTAAAAACTATTGCTAGGAATACTGGGGGTCTTTATTTTAGGGCGACTGATAATAAAAAGTTGGAAGAGATTTATAGTGAAATCAATAAATTAGAAAAAACGGAAGTTGAGGAATTTAAATATTTTAATTACGATGAAAAATTTAGACCCTTGATATTATTGGCTTTGGCTTTAATTTTAATTGAGTGGTTGGCAAGAAATACCCTATTTAAAAGCTTTATTTGAAATGTATCAGTTGGACGCACCTTTTTATTTGTACTTCTTTGGCATACTGCCCATATTGTGGGTTGGTTATTTGCTGGTTGTAAAATGGAAGATTAGTGCGCAAATGCGTTTTGCCCAACCCTCTTTAATGGAAAAACTAAGTCCAAATCAGTCTAAATTTAAACCAGCTTTTAAGTTACTCTTATTGACTCTGGGGATTTCACTTTTAATCCTGGGATTGGTAAATCCAAAAATAGGAACTCAGTTAGAAACGGTAAAAAGAGAGGGTGTAGATATCGTTTTTGCAATAGATGTCTCTAAGAGTATGTTAGCAGAGGATATAGCTCCCAATCGATTGGAAAAGTCAAAGCGCCTAGTTTCAGCTATTATCAATCAATTAACGAGTGATCGTATTGGGATAATTGCTTATGCTGCTAAGGCAATTCCCCAATTGCCAATTACTACTGATTATGGTGCAGCTAAAATGTTTTTACAAGCACTAAATACTGAGATGTTATCTTCTCAAGGGACGGCACTTGATGCTGCTTTGGACTTATCTGGAACTTTTTTTGATGATGAAGACCAAACCAATCGGGTATTATTTTTAGTTTCTGATGGAGAGGATCACTCCGATGAGGGAGAATCTGCCGCAAATAGGGCTTCAGAAATGGGGATAAGAATTTTTACTTTCGGGGTAGGGTCAGAAGAAGGCGCTCCAATACCGATAAAAAGGAAAGGAGTCGTAGAGTCCTACAAGAAAAACTTGGATGGGGAAACGGTAATTACAAAAAGAAATTCGGAGATTCTAATGCAAATAGCCAATGCTGCTGAGGGTGAATATATTGATGGCAATGATACACAAGCGGTAGTGGATTTTGTAGTGGATACACTTAAGAATATGGATAAAAAAGAATTTGAAGCAAAGAAATTTGTGAGCTATAAAGATCAGTTCCAGGCTTTTCTTTTTGCTGGATTCATATTAATTTTGTTAGAGTTATTTCTTTTTGAAACTAAAACGAAATGGGTACAACGTCTTAATTTATTTAACGAAAAATAATGGCATCAAGAACTACTTTACTGGTTTTATTTCTCTTTGTCATTGGGTCAATTAAGGCACAAGATAGCGAAGTTTCAAACCAAATTTATGAAGGGAATAAACTCTTGGATACGCAGGTATTTGATGAGGCTGAAATGGCTTTCCGTAAGGCACTATCTAAATCCCCTGAAAGAACAGAGGCGCTATACAACCTTGGTAATACACATTTTAATGAGCAAGATTATGAGGAGGCGAAGCAACGGTATTTTCAAACTCAAAAATTTGCTGACAATAATTCAAGTAAGCACCATGCATTTCACAATATGGGTAATATATTTATGAAACAAAAAGATTATGCCAAAGCCGTTGAGACATACAAAAATGCATTGAGAAATAATCCTCAAGACGAGGAAACTCGCTACAACTATGCCGTAGCAAAGGAATTACTCGAAAAAGAACAGCAACAACAAGATAATCAGGATCAAAATCAAGACAATAAGGATCAGAAAAACCAAGAGGACCAAGATAATCAGGAAAACAAAGATCAAGATAAGGAAAGTGATAAAGATCAAGATTCTAAAGAGAACAATGACGATAGTGAAAGAGAGGATAACGAGGACAAAAAGGGTGAAGGGGATCAGCAAAAAGATAACCAACCAAAAGAAGAAAATGATAAAAAGCAAAATCAACAGCCGCAAAAACCTAGACAAAAGGAATTATCCCCTGAGCAAGTTAAAAGCTTGTTAGAGGCAATGAACAAGCAAGAGAAAGAAGTTCAAGATAAAGTCAATGCAGAAAAAGCTCAGGGAACTCCTTTAAGAGGTATAAAGGATTGGTAAAATTCTATCGATGAAAAAAATCGGGATTTTTGTTTTAATGGTATTTATGGGAATCGTACAAACGATTGCCCAAGGAGTAAGTTTTGATGCAAAAGTTAGTAAGCGAAATCTTGGCTTGAACGAAAGACTTCGGGTAGATTTTATAATGAATCAAAATGGGGATGACTTTACTCCTCCAGATTTTTCTGGATTTAGAGTTGTTGGTGGACCAAATCAATCAATTAGTAATTCATGGGTGAATGGAAAAAGAAGTTTTTCAAAAACCTATACTTATTTTCTTACCCCAAAGGAAAAGGGTGCTTTAAAGATCAAACAAGCTACAATCAATATCGGAGGGGAGGTTTATAAGACAACTCCGGTCGATATTACAGTTACTCAAGCGGTAGCCGTTCCAAGGGACCCAAACAGCCCAGAGTATTTAATTGATGACAACCTCCACCTGGTTGCTGAGATTTCAAACAGCCGTCCCTATCTAAATGAGTCCATAACGGTAGTTTATAAACTGTATTTCAGAAACCCACTTAGGATATCTGATGGACGTGCTGTTGAAAACCCTCAGTTTGAAGATTTTTGGAGTCACAACATTAATATCCCCCAGCTAAAAGTTGAATCAGGAACTTACAAAGGGGAAAATTATAATGTAGTAGTTTGGCGAAAGAGTGTTTTATATCCACAGAAAACTGGAAAACTGACGATTGAGCCACTTAGCTTGAGTTTGGTGATTGATGTACCTTCCAAAAGAAGAGACTTTTTTGGGAATAGGGTTGTTCAGCAATCCTCGAGAACGGTATCTGCTGGTAAAAGAACCATCGATGTCCAGTCGCTGCCTGATAAAGGAAAACCCGCTAATTTTTTTGGTGCAGTGGGCCAGTTCAATTTTGACGCTTTGATCAATAAAAATTCTTTGAAGGCAACTGAATCTTTTGAAGTTAAATTAAAAGTATCAGGTAATGGGAACTTGAAGCTTTTTAATTTACCCAAACTTGTATTACCAAATACGCTTGAAGTTTTTGAACCTGAGCATAGTGAGAATGTTAGAACGACTCTTAACGGCATGCAGGGCAGTATAGAGGACAACTATACGGTTGTTCCACGCTTTCAAGGCAAATACCCCATATCGGTAATTTCTTTTTCTTATTTCGACCCTAAAAAAGAACGTTATTTTACTTTGCGCTCTAATGATCAAGTCGTTGATGTATATGGAGGTCCTGTTTTACCTATTAGGGATAAAAATATTTCTTCTACAACTAAACAGCTGGTAACCAACGCAAATGAATCCTTCCGATTTATCAAGTTAAAGCCCAACCTAGAGCCAATTTTTAAGAAGAGATTTTGGAATAGTAAATTATTTTTTAATCTGATTGCTTCACCATTTATTTTACTGCTTGCCTTTGTCATGTTTACGAGACGCAACCAGAGAATTTCTAATGATGTTGAGGGATCGAGATTGAGGGTAGCAAACCGGTTGGCTAAAAAGTACCTTGGTGAGGCAAAAAAGAATATTAGTGATAAATCCCTTTTTTATGATGCTTTAGAACGAGCACTTTACAATTATTTAAAAGCAAAATTGAAAATTAAAACGGATGATTTTAGCAAAGAAAAAATAATGGAATTATTAGCCGTCAAAAACCTATCTCCAATGGAAGCAAGTCCATTTGTGGCACTTTTAGAGAGCTGTGAAATCGCGAGATATTCGCCAGCTACTGATGTTAAAATGCAACAAGACTTTGACCAAGCGCTTAAGGTAATCTCAAATATTGATAAGAAATTATGAGAAAGCTATTGATGTTACTTTTTGTAATGCTTTTTATCTCTGTGGGTTTAGGACAAGACAATCATCAGACGTTTGAAAATGGAAATACTGCATACAATGCTGGGCAGTTTGAAAAGGCATTGCTATTGTATAAAAAAATTTTAGAATCAGGGGAACACAGTGCAGCCCTTTACTTCAATATGGGCAATTGTTATTACCGTTTAAATAATGTTGCAGAAAGTATTTTCTTTTTCGAAAAAGCCAAACAATTGAAACCCTTTGACGAAGATATATCAATCAATAGTGCTTTTGCTCAGAATATGGCGATAGATGCCGTAGAGTTGTTGCCTATATCTCAAGTCACTAAATTTAAAGAGGGCTTAGTTGAATTATTTAATCAAGAAGGCTGGGCTCTGGTTTTGACACTTTTGTCATGGTTATTGGTTATTTTTTGGGGACTTTATTTAAAAAATAAAACACCCTTATTTAAAAGGGTTTTCTTTGTTAGCACGATATTAACGGCTTTATTTTTAGCTAGTTCTGTATCTATTTCAGTTATAAAATCTGCTGATGAAGCTGCCACTACCTATGGCATTTTATTTAATGAAAAGATTGAAGTTTGGGCAGAACCTAATACTAGAGCAGAAGGATTATTTATTCTCCACGAAGGAACAAAAGTTCAGCTTTTGGATGCCCTCCAAGAATGGCAAAAAATAAGAATTGCTAATGGTTCTGAGGGCTGGATTAAGGATGGAACCGTTCGAAGTCTTAAAGGATTTAAATAAGATCATTGGGCAGTTCTTCAGTAAACTTATTACCCCAATTAAAAAGATATTCTCCCAGCTCGGTGATAGGACCATATAAAATAGACTG
>CABXUL010000017.1 GCA_902515395.1 uncultured Bacteroidota bacterium
ATTAATATATGTTTTTTGGAACATAAAAGTTTAAAGGAAAAAATAAATAAGAATAGTAAATATATTTGTTCAGAAACCCTTGGTGAAAAGATTAGTTTTGTCAAAAAAATGGAGTCTGGAACCGAAGTTGTTTTTGACGATATTAAAACAAGAATAACCATTAAAAAAATTTAAAATGGCAACAGACGCAAAAGCTCGATACTCTGATGCAGAATTAGATGAGTTTAAAAAATTAATTGAGGTAAAAATAAATAAGGCTCAAGAAGACTTAGAACTTCTTAAAAGTGCTTATATGAATGATGGAAATAATGGTACTGATGATACCTCACCAACTTTCAAAGCTTTTGAAGAAGGATCAGAAACAATGTCCAAAGAAGCCAATACTCAGTTGGCTATCCGTCAAGAAAAATTTATCCGTGATCTAAAAAACGCAATTATTAGAATTGAAAACAAAACTTATGGGGTTTGTCGAGTAACAGGAAAATTAATCAATAAAAAAAGACTTTTACTTGTTCCTCACGCAACTTTAAGCATTGAGGCTAAAAACATGCAAAAATAGGCAGTGAGATTTAACCTATCTAATATCAACTTGCCAACCGCTTTTATTGTTGTGTTGACATTACTTTTAATTGATCAAGCGTCAAAATTTTATATAAAGCTCAACTTCGAACTTTCAAGTTATGGAACTGATGCAATTGTTGATTGGGGATTTTTTAAGTTACTTTTTGTTGAAAATAAAGGAATGGCTATGGGTGCTAAACTAAACGATTTCCTACCTTTTATTAATGATAAAACAGCCAAATTAGGTTTGACTATTTTTCGACTTTTTGCAATAATTGGTATAGGCTATTGGTTATGGAACAATATCAAAAATGGATCTTCAAATCTATTCAGGTGGGCTTTGTGCCTTATTTTTGCTGGGGCTTTAGGCAACATAATTGACTCAGTCTTTTACGGACTTATTTTTTCCCATAGTTATGGACAAATCGCTACTCTGTTTCCTGAGGGAGGGGGATATGCCCCCATTTTTCAAGGACATGTGGTTGACATGTTACAATTTCCATTAGTTAGTTGGAACTGGCCAGAATGGATGCCAAGTATAGGGGGGGAGCAGATATACTTTTTTCCAGTATGTGTTTAATGTTGCTGACACTTCTATAAGTACAGGAGTGGGGATTCTACTAGTCTTCAATAAAAGAATATTTAATCACTCAGAAGAAAATTCATAAATCCTATCTCTTGTGATTCCAAAGTTAATGGGGATATCATGTGACTGAATATCCTCAATTCTTTCAATAGGGTCAAAATAGGATAACCCTACTTTGATCGTTTCCTTTCTGCATTGTGCCAAAAAACGATCATAATAACCTTTGCCATATCCAATTCGGTGACCTTGCATATCAAAAATTAATAATGGCACAAAAACAACATCGATTTGATTAGATTTGATTTTAATCCCAGACTGAGGTTCCAGAATTCCCCAACGAGTCCTCTTGAGGGGGGTTTGATCAGCTAACAAATAATGTTCCAATTCATAATGATCTAATATTTTTGGAATGACAATCTGCTTATCTTTTCCTTGCAGTACAGACATTAATATAGAAGTGTCAATCTCGTTGTTCTTTTCAGAAGCCATGAAAAGGTGATAAATAGATTTATTCCACAGATTAAGCTCCAAACAACGATTCACGATTTCAATAGTGAAATTTTCAATCTGTTGAGAAGTGAATTTACTCCTTAATTTTAAGTAATGTGATCTAAGATCTGATTTTATATTGTTCAAAATACCAATGAATTAAATATATTTTTTTAAAATTAAGACATATAACTTAGTCTTGTTCATGAAGTCCCTTTTTTAAATGCCTATAGAAAATAGTAACTTCGTATTATGGAAAAGTCGTCTGTTTACTTTCAGTTCAAAACGTTACCAATTGAGCCAGGTGTGTATCAATTTTTTGATAAGGAAGATACAGTGATTTATATTGGTAAAGCAAAAAACCTTAAAAGGAGAGTTGCCTCCTATTTCACTAAAGTCCATGAAAATGCTAAAACCCGTGTCCTTGTAAAAAAGATCGATCGAATGGAACATATTGTCGTTCCTTCAGAGGTTGATGCCCTTTTGTTGGAAAATAACCTAATAAAAAAGTATCGCCCCAGATACAATATTCTTTTAAAAGATGATAAAACCTACCCATGGATTTGTATAAAAAAAGAGCCTTTTCCAAGTATTTTCAGTACCCGCAAGGTAATTCGAGACGGTTCAGAATATTACGGTCCCTATCCAAATGTTAAAACCCTTTACACATTAATTGAACTTATTAAAGATGTTTACCCTTTCTTAAATCATGAACTAAATCATCTTATAAAGCTTAATGATGAAAAAAATATCATAAAACTTTTTGAAAAAAATAAAAGCTCAATTAGACAGCTAATCAATGGCGATTTTAAAACTCCAATCAAAAATCTAAAAGCACAAATGGAAAAACACTCCAAGAAACTGGAGTTTGAAAAGGCAAATAAAATTAAAAATAAATTGGAATCATTGGAAAATTATCAGGCTAAATCTACTGTTGTCAACTCTAAAATATCTAATGTGGATGTATTTTCTATATTTTCCGACGAGAGCTATGGTTATGTTAATTTCTTTCAAGTTGTATTTGGTTCAATAATAAGATCCCACACTATTGAAATCAAGAAAAAACTTGAGGAATCTGACAAAGAGCTATTATCAATTGCAATTATTAGCTTAAGGCAAAGATTTAACTCTCAATCGAAAGAAATTTACCTACCATTTAAGATTGATTTAGGGAAAAATATTAAAGTAACTGTGCCTCTTCTAGGGGATAAGAAAAAACTAGTGGAACTTTCCCAGCGAAATGCAAAATTTTTTAGGCTCGAACGTTTTAAACAAATGAAAATAGTTGACCCAGATCGACATATTAAAAGACTAATGAACCAAATGAAAGTTGATCTAAGGCTGAATGAAGAACCCAATCATATTGAGTGTTTTGACAATTCTAATATTCAAGGAACCAACCCAACAGCAGCATGTGTGGTCTTTCGAAATGGAAAGCCATTCAAAAAGGATTACCGTCATTTTAAAATTAAAACTGTTGAGGGAGTAGATGATTTTGCCTCAATGGAAGAGGTAGTTCATCGACGCTACAAACGACTAAGGGATGAGGGCATTTCTTTACCCCAATTGATCGTGATTGACGGAGGTAAGGGACAATTGTCCTCAGCGGTGAAAAGTCTAAGCAAACTTGGATTAAGGGGTAAAATATCTATCATTGGTATTGCCAAACGCCTTGAGGAAATTTACTACCCTGACGATAGTGTTCCAATGTATTTGGATAAAAAATCTGAAACCCTTAAAATCATTCAGCAACTTCGCAATGAGGCCCATCGATTTGGGCTAGAACTTCACAGAAAAATACGAAGTAAAGAAGCACTAAGATCTCCCTTGGATAATATTGATGGACTTGGCGCTAAAACCAAAGAGCTATTAATTAAAGAATTTAAGTCCCTAAAAAGAATAAAAGCTGCGTCACAGGAAGAAATCACAAAATTACTGGGGCAAGTCAGGGGGGGTAATATTTTTAAAAGATTAAATGAGCTTTAGGCTAATATTTTCACTTTTCATAACCCTCAAATAAAATTTGTTGGGTTGATTTAATTAATTTTGAGATATAATGCATTTGAAAAAATTCTATCCCTTATTTATCATTCTTTTTTTCCAAAATATGATCTTATTTGGGCAAGTTTCACCCGAAATTGAAAATAATTCTACTAAAAAACTACCCTTTCAGTCTGGAGAATGGTTTGAGTTCAGGATTCACTATGGTATTTTCAACGCAAGCTATGCCTCCGTCGAATTAGTAAACGATACAATTAACGGAGTACCGGTTCTTCATGCTAAAGGCTATGGTCGAACAACAGGACTGGCAAGGCTGTTTTTTAAATTGGAGGATTATTATGATACTTATTTCGATGAAAAAAAAGTAATCCCCTACTGGTTTATTAGGGATATTTATGAAGGTGGGTATACCAAAAATTTGGAGATTAATTTTGACCACAAAAAAAATATCGCACTGGTAAATAACAAAAAAAATAATACCAAAGCAACATTTAATATTGCTGAAAATGCCCAGGATCTTTTGTCTGCTTTTTACTATCTACGTGCTTTTTACCCAAATGAAAAGATGGAAATTGATCAGACTTTTAGTGTAAATATGTTTTTTGATAGTGAAAATTATATTTTTAAGATGAAATACATAGGAAAAGAATTACTATCAACTAAATTTGGAAAAATAAAATGCATGAAATTTCGTCCCTATGTTCAATCTGGAAGGGTTTTTAGGGAAAAAGAGAGCGTTACCTTATGGATCACAGATGACGGAAATAAGGTTCCCATAAGGCTTCAAGCAGAATTAGCCATCGGAGCAATAGTGGCTGACCTTTACAATTTTAAAAACCTCAAGTATCCCTTTAAAATTATTATGAATTAAATCATTTAATTTGTTTATTACTTATAGGATAACTTTCTGTTAAACCACTTGTAATTTCTTACTTTAAATAAGTTATTTGTAAAATAAGAAAATTGAATTCGTACCATTTATGAATAAAATTTTTGCCTTTTTATATTCACTTTGTGTCGTTATTTTGATAGTTGCATGTCAATCTAATACTCCCCCCAAGATTGATCAAGTATACTCTCCAGAGGTTGTAGAACAGAAAAAAAATTTAAAATATGGCTTTGATTTAGATCTGCATAAAGTAGTTAAGAAAAAAATTCGTCGTGGTGACACCTTTGGTTCAATTTTGGAAAACCACGGTATTGACTATCCCGAGGTTTATAATATTCTACAAGCCATAAAAAGAGATGTAGACGTCAAACGACTTGTAACTGGAAAAACATACCAGTTGCTGTATACTAAAGATAGTGTCCCCATTCCCAAGGCTTTTATATATGAACATGACATTCGAAGTTATAAGGTCATTCAGCTACGGGACAGTATCTATGGTAAACAAATTAATAAACCCATCAAACTGGTTTTAAGGGAAGGGACTGGAATAATAAAGAACTCACTATACGAGACAATGACTAATAGCGGGCTTAACGATCAATTGACTTACTATCTATCCGATGTCTATGCTTGGAATATTGATTTTTACAGTTTGCGAAAAGGTGACCGCTTTAAAGTAATTTATCTAGAAAAATTTGTAGAGGATACAATCTCAGTAGGCATAGAAAGGATAAAAGCCGCTTTCTTCCAACATGCTGGTAAAGAATTTTATGCTTTTGAATTTAAGCCCGATACAATTAATGGGATTGTAGAATACTTTGACGACAATGCAAAAAATTTAAGACGAGCATTTTTGAAAGCCCCTGTAAAATTTGGTCCAGTAACATCAAGATATAATTTAAAAAGAAGAATTGCTTATTATGGAAATCGTATAAGGCCTCACCGAGGTACAGATTTTGCTGCTAGAGTGGGGACACCAATCCTAGCTACAGCTAACGGAGTAATTACAAAATCCTCTTATTCAAGGGGGAATGGAAACTATGTTACAATAAAGCACAATAATACTTTTAGTACCCAATACCTTCACATGAAGCGTCGTAAGGTTAAAGTGGGTGAATTTGTTAAACAAGGAGAAGTAATTGGATGGGTAGGTATGACAGGATACACTTCAGGACCACATGTCTGTTATCGCTTCTGGAAAAATGGTAGGCAAGTTGATCCGTTTAAACAAAAATTGCCAGAGGCAAAGCCTATTTCAGAAAAGTTAAAAATTACATACTTAAACGCAATTGAAGATTTGAAAACCCAACTCGATTGTATATCTTTCCAATACGAAACAACAATCATTAATAATTCAATAGCACTCTCTGAAAGTGACATTAATTAAAAAAAATCCAAAGACCTTAGATTCTTGGAAAAAACTCCAATCTAATTTTAATAATCTTTCCCAAAAAAAACTTACTGATTATTTTACAGAAGATCCCAATCGGTTAGATAATCTTTCTATTATATGGAAGTCATTTTATGTTGATTTTTCCAAAAACTTGTTGGATAAATTAACCCTTAAGCTTCTTATTCAATTAGCCAAGGAATCGGGGCTTAAGGAAGCGATTTCCTCTTATTTTGAAGGAGAAAAAATAAATGAAACTGAGGAGAGGGCTGTACTACACACCGCTCTTAGACAAACATCGCCCACTCCTGTAGTATTTGAGGGTAAAGACATAGTGACCGATATCAGCAAGGTAAATGATCAAATGTTTGCTTTTGCAAAAAAAATAATTTCTGGAGATTGGAAAGGTTACACCGGTAAACCTATCTCTCATATAATAAATATTGGTATCGGAGGTTCAGACCTTGGACCCGCAATGGTAACTGAGGCTTTGGAATTCTATAAGAATCATTTAGCCATAACCTTCGTTTCCAATGTTGAAGGTGATCATGTTGAAGAGATAATTAAACAAATTGATCCTGAAACAACCCTTTTTATAGTAGTTTCAAAAAGCTTTACAACTCAAGAAACACTTAGTAATGCTAATGCTATAAGAAAATGGTTTTTAACTCATGCCCCAGAAAGTGCCATTAGCCAGCATTTTATTGCGGTTTCCACTAGTTTGGAAAAAGTAACCGCTTTTGGCATCTCCGAGAAAAATATTTTTTCGATGAATGACTGGGTGGGAGGTCGGTTTTCCCTTTGGAGTTCAGTTGGTCTTAGTATCTGTTTGTCAGTAGGCCCTGATAACTTTAAGAAATTATTAGAAGGAGCGGGGGCAATGGATGATCATTTTCGTTCCTCTAATTTCAAAGAAAATATTCCTGTGATTTTAGCTCTAATCACTGTGTGGTATAATAATTTTTGGGAGGCAGAGACTGAGGCAATAATTCCCTATTCCCAATACCTGAGAAGTTTTCCCGCCTACCTTCAACAAGGCATTATGGAAAGTAATGGAAAAGGAGTTGACCGAAATGGAAAGCCTGTTGATTACCAAACTGGAAATATTATCTGGGGTGCATCTGGAACCAATGCACAGCATGCCTTTTTTCAGCTAATGCATCAAGGAACAAAACTTATTCCTGCAGATTTTATCGGATTTGCTAAGCCACTACACGAGGGAAATGATCATCACGACAAGTTGATGTCCAACTTTTTTGCGCAAACCCAAGCTTTAATGCAGGGTAAAAGCGCCCAAAAAGTTACTGATGAACTAAAGTCACAAGGGAAGTCATATGCTGAAATTGAAAAACTATTACCATTTAAAGTTTTTGAAGGCAATAGACCTTCCAATACGATATTTATTGATCAGCTAACCCCATTTAATATGGGTGCCCTAATTGCTCTTTATGAACACCGAATTTTTGTTCAAGGAGTTATATGGAATATTTTCAGTTATGATCAATGGGGAGTGGAACTAGGTAAACAATTAGCCAACAATATTCTAAATGATCTTGATCGAGAAAATTTAGCCCATCACGACCCGTCAACAAAAGCATTAATCAATCACTACAAAAAGATCAGAACCTAAGATCTTTTAATTTAAGCTGCAAGGAGATCTTTCCTTTAAATTCATTCTCCTCAACAGTATAAAGCAATTTAAAAGAATCCCGACTTTTTATTCTGCTTATATGATCTCCCATTCCAAATCCAATCCCCGAAAGGGTTAATCCTGAATCATCAATGGTATATAATTTCAGGTGAGTTTTATCCTCCCCTATAACTCGAGATTTTCCTGCATCTATACAGTTCTTAGTCATAAAAACAGGCCGAAAATTCCCTGGCCCAAAAGGAGCCATCTGATTCATGATACGATAAAATTTTGGGGTGATTTTATCGAACGAAATTTCCATATCATAATTAATACTAGGGACTCTTTGCTCTGGTTTAATGATTGCAGCAACAGCTTGTTCAAAAGCCTTTTTAAAAGGAATATATTCCTCTGCTTTAATTGTTAGTCCCGCAGCATAACGATGTCCCCCAAATTTTTCAATATGATCCTTACAAGATTCCAAAATTTGGTATACATCTACTCCTTTAACGGACCTTACTGAGCCAGTAAAAAAATCTCCAGAAGCAGCAAATACAACTGTAGGACGATAATATGTTTCTATCAATCTAGATGCAACTATACCCACAACCCCCTTATGCCAATCAGGTTGAAAAACCACAGAAGAGTAATTATTTTGCTCCTGGTTCTCCACTATTTGATTTAATGCTTGCTCAGTAATACGTTGATCTAACGCTTTTCTTTCACTGTTAAATAGTTCAATAGCCCTTCCTATTGAAAGGGCGTCTTTTGGATCCTTGCAAAGCAATAATTTTACGGCCTGAGACCCGTGTCTCATCCTACCTGCCCCATTAATTCTAGGGGCAATGACAAAAATCAAATCTGATACATTCAATTTCCTTTTAAGTCCAGAAATAAATAGCTTTATACCCTCCCTTGGCTGATCTCGGATTTGTACCAACCCATAATGAGTTAATATCCTATTCTCTCCAAGAATCGGTACAATATCCGCAGCAATTGCCATCGCTACTAGGTCCAAATAAGGAAGAATTGTTTCCAAGGACAATCCGCGCTCTTGAGACAAAGCATGTATTAGCTTAAACCCAATTCCACAACCGCACAAATCCTTAAAAGGATAGTTACAGTTATTTTGTTTTGGGTCCAAAACAGCAACGGCATCGGGCAAATCTGCGCCAGGTAAGTGGTGATCACAAATTATAAAATCTATACCAAGCTCACTGGCATACTTAACATTATCTAGTGCCTTAATACCACAATCTAAAGCAATAATTAAGCTAATTGATTCTTTTTTGGCATGATCAATTCCTTTTTTGGAAATCCCATAACCCTCCTCATAACGATCAGGAATGTAGTAGATACAATCAGGATAATAAGAGGTTAAATAGGAAAAAACCAATGCGACAGAAGTCGTTCCGTCAACATCATAATCTCCATATACCATTATTTTTTCATTACTTTCAATTGCAGTTGAAATACGATTGACAGCGGCTTCCATCCCCAGCATCAAATATGGATCATGCAATTCAGATAATTCAGGTCGAAAAAAAGTTTTAGCTGTGTCAAAATCTTGAATTCCTCGTTGAACCAAAAGATTAGCTATTTCGAAAGGAACACCAATACCCTCTTGTAACGTTTTGATTTTATCTTCCTCACCTAAAGATCTGGGTTTCCATTCCATCAGCGATTATTCTTTTGACTCCCTAACAAACAAATGACAAATTCACCTTTGGGCACATGATGGAAAAAATGATCAGCAGCCTCACTTAGGGACCCTCTAAAAGTTTCCTCATAAATTTTTGAAAGTTCCCTTGAAACAGAAACCGCTCGCTCAGGCCCGAAAAAATCAATCAATTGGTTTAATGTTTTTAAAATCTTGTGAGGAGATTCATAAAAAATAATCGTTCTGGATTCGTCTATAAGGTTTTCAAGTCGTTTAATCCTTCCCTTTTTTGGAGGTAAAAATCCCTCAAATACAAATCGTTCGGCGGATAAACCACTTTGAATTAGAGCGGGAATTAAAGCAGTTGGACCCGGCAAGCAATTTACCTCAATATTATTCACTATTGCTTCACGAATCAATAAAAATCCAGGGTCTGATATTCCTGGGGTTCCCGCATCTGAAATTACAGCAATCGTCAATCCAGATTTTAATTTTGAAATTACTTCACTAAGTTTTCTGTGTTCATTGTGCATATGAAAACTTATAAGAGGTTTATGAATATTGTAATGCTTAAGAAGCTTACTACTGACTCGGGTATCTTCTGCCAAAATTAGGTCAGCTTCATTCAATGTTTCAACCGCCCTGAATGTCATATCTCCAAGATTGCCAATGGGTGTTGGTACCAAAAAAAGCTTTCCCATAAAGTTTAACCGATTACTAAGCTATTTTAAAAATTATTTTCTATAATTTTCAAAAAACGTTCCTCATATGATTCTTTTCCTTTCCAATTGTCATAATCTGGCTTGACCATCTCCAAAATGAAAACTTTTGCTTGATTCCAAGATTGCAAAGTAGAAATTTGTGAAATAGCTCTTTGATACTCATTTGGCCTTTTATTAAACAAGTGTTTTATAAATGCCAGTCTATCATTGATGTCGATTTGTAACCCTTTGGAAAATTTATCATTCAATCGTTCTTTAATAATTTCTTTTTGGGTAGAAACCTTTTCTTTAGGTTCGAATGACAAATCCTGGGTTGTCAACTCATCCATTTGTACCTCATGGCTTATTTTTGCCCGGGTTTCTTTGACAATATCCTTTACCGAATTATTCAAATCAAGTAGATCTTGACTATCAGTCTTTTGAAAATCCTCCTCTGTAATTTCCTTGTCACCTGCCTTAATAAAATCAATCCTATTATCAAATTTTAAATCTAATTCCTGGGACAAGTCCCCACTTAACTCTCCAAAGTGCTTGATCAGGATAAGTTGCTCAAATAACGAAAGGGTTTGGTCATAAACCTTTTGTAAATCTGGGGTTTTATCTTTTTCCAAAATTTCTTTTGCGATTCTAAAAAGTTCTTGATGGATTTTTTTAGACATAAATTGTACGATTACAAACGTTAGTTTTTAATACCTTTGTTTTTCTTGAAAATTACAAAATGTTTTTAGAAAATCCTGTAAACCATAATGAACAATTTGGTTGGATCGAAGTGATCTGCGGATCGATGTTTTCAGGAAAAACTGAGGAATTAATTCGCCGATTAAAACGTGCTCAGTTTGCAAAACAAAAAATAGAGATATTTAAGCCCTCAATAGACCAGAGGTTCGATGATAATCTGGTAACCTCACATGATGCCAATCAAATTCTTTCAACTGCAGTACCAGCTGCAGAAAATATTTATATTCTAGCAAATGATTGTCAAGTAGTTGGTATTGATGAAGCCCAGTTTTTTGATGATGAAATTGTAAAAGTTTGTAATGATCTTGCTAATCGTGGAGTTCGTGTAATTGTGGCAGGTTTAGATATGGATTTTAAAGGTAATCCCTTTGGACCTATGCCTGCATTAATGGCAACAGCAGAATACATAACTAAATTACACGCTATTTGTACACATACTGGAAATTTAGCCCATTATAGCTATAGAAAGTCAGAACAGAAAGATCTAGTGGTCCTTGGTGAAAAAAAAGATTATGAACCTCTTAGTCGGTCTGCATTTTACAAGATGAACAAAAAAAAGCGAAAAAATCAAAATCATTAACCCTTGAGTTTTCTTGAAATTAATTTAAAAAAGCTGACCCATAATTATAAATCCATAAGGAGTCTATTAGAGCCAGGGGTAAAAATGATTGGAGTAGTTAAGGCCAATGCCTATGGAAGTGCTATTGATGTTATTGCTAATAAATTGGTTTCATTAGGCATTGATGCGCTCGCAGTCGCTTATACCAATGAAGGTATTGCTTTGAGAAGGGCAGGAATTCAAATCCCCGTTATAGTATTTTATCCTCAGGTTCATAATTTTAAAAAAGTTATTGAACAACAGTTAGAACCTGCACTTTACAGTAAGAGAAGTTGGCTTGAGTTTATAAGAATCGTTAAAGAAACCCAAAATTCTAATTATCCTATTCACATTAAATACAATACAGGACTGAATCGAATCGGGTTTAATCCAATCGATATAGACTGGATAATAGCAGAGTTAAAACATAGCCCTATTCAATTAAAAAGCATTTATTCTCATTTGGGAGCGTCAGAGGCAACAAGACCTGATCAAAAAACAGATTCTCAAATTGACCTTTTTGAAGAAATAATAAGCAAACACCAAAAAAATGCCAAAGAAAAAATTGACTTTCACCTTTTGAATACCTCAGGTATTTTTAATTATCCCAATTATCATTTAGACTGGGTTAGAACTGGAATTGGTTTATATGGATTTGCTAACCAATTTGATTGGAATAAAAAGCTAAAACCGATAGCCACTTTAAAAACAACTATTACCCAAATTCATAAAATAAGTAAAGGGATGACTGTCGGATATAATTGTGGATGGACAGCTTCTAATGATACCCAAATCGCGGTAATACCCCTTGGCCATGCGGACGGAATTGCAAGGCATTACGGACATGGAAAAGGTTGGGTTTTAATCAATGGTAAAAAAGCACCAATGGTTGGAAATATTTGTATGGATATGACCATGGTTGAAATCGGTCAAATCAACTGTAAAGAGGGAAGTGAAGTAATTGTTTTTGGAACTAAAGGAAGGGCAGACGATCTTGCTGAAGACTCAGGTACAATTTCATACGAATTACTTTCAGGGCTTAGCTCGCGCATCTCTAGAAAAGTAGTTGAATAATTCCATTCTAAATGTGTTATAATTCAAACAATTAATTTGAATTTTGAAAAAAAACATTTCGAAGTTGTAAGCCCTCATTTAAAGATTAATTTTACTTAAAATTTTAAATATGAAATTAGCAGTAGTTGGAGCAACAGGGATGGTCGGTGAGGTGATGCTTAGGATTCTTTCAGAACGCAATTTTCCCTTAACCGAATTAATCCCTGTAGCCTCTGAGCGTTCAGTAGGTAAGAAAATTTATTATCAAGGGAATAGTCTTGAGGTTTTAGGTCTTTCAACTGCTGTATCTATGGCCCCAGATTTGGCGCTATTTTCAGCCGGTGGTGACACTTCATTGGAGTGGGCGCCTAAATTTGCTGAAGTTGGAACCGTGGTCATTGACAACTCTTCTGCTTGGAGAATGGATCCTGATAAAAAATTAATTATTCCTGAAATCAATTCACAAATTTTAACTAAAAAGGATCGAATAATTGCTAATCCTAATTGCTCTACCATTCAGATGTTAATGGCGCTTGCGCCGCTTAAAAATACTTACGGGATTAATAGAATTGTTGTATCAACTTACCAATCTATAACTGGGACAGGTATAAAAGCAGTACAACAATTAGAAAATGAGTCCCTCAATGTTAAGGGTGAGATGGCCTACCCTTATCCTATTTACCAAAATGCTCTCCCCCACTGTGATATTTTTATGGATAATGGCTACACTAAAGAGGAAATGAAACTTGTAAACGAAACACATAAAATTATGGGAGATGAGAGTATTGGAATAACTGCTACGGCAATTAGAATCCCTGTAGTTGGTGGACATAGTGAATCCATCAATATTCAACTTAAAAGTGAATTTCAATTAGACGATATCAGAAAATTACTTCATGAAAGTCCAGGAATAGTTCTTCAAGACAATCCAGATACTAATACCTATCCAATGCCTATTTATGCAAAAGGTAAGGATGAAGTTTTCGTGGGTAGAATCAGAAAAGATTTCTCACAAGAAAACTCTATTAACCTATGGGTTGTGTCAGATAACTTGAGAAAAGGTGCAGCAACAAATACAATTCAAATAGCCGAATATTTAATAAATAACGATCTTATTTAATAGAAATAATTATTATTTATTTAATTAGTTTTAGCTAAATGAACTTAACTTTTACTGAGCCAATATTCCTCAGTCAAATAAGAAAACTAAACTTTTTTGGATAAAAGTCACTAACTAATATTAGAGTCATTTTAAATTATTTAAAAAATATTTTATTCATCCATTGAAAATGATTCCATAAATTTTGTAGTGTAGTTTCCTGAAATGTAATTAGGATGGTCCATTAATTTTCTGTGGAAAGGGATAGTAGTCTTAACTCCTTCGATTACAAATTCATCCAATGCTCGTTTCATTTTATTTATTGCCTCCTCTCTTGTCTGAGCTGTGGTTATTAATTTTGCAATCATTGAGTCATAGTGGGGAGGGATAATATATCCACTATAAACGTGAGTATCAAGTCTAACGCCATGACCTCCTGGAAAATGTAAAGTATTAATTAATCCTGGACTAGGTCTAAAATCGTTATAGGGGTCCTCTGCATTAATCCTACATTCAATTGAGTGCATTTTTGGCAGGTAATTTTTTCCTTTTATGGCAACTCCTGCGGCAACGATTATTTGCTCTCGAATTAAATCAAAATTAATGACCTGCTCAGTAATTGGGTGTTCTACCTGAATTCGGGTATTCATCTCCATGAAATAAAAATTTCGATTTTTATCAACCAAAAACTCTACAGTTCCGGCCCCCTCGTATCGAATAAATTCCGCAGCTTTTACAGCAGCTTCTCCCATCTTATTCCTCAACTCATTAGTCATAAAAGGGGATGGTGTTTCCTCTGTCAGCTTTTGGTGCCTTCTTTGGACGGAGCAGTCCCTTTCAGAAAGATGACAAGCCTTACCTTTCGAGTCTCCAACTATCTGAATTTCTATGTGACGCGGTTCCTCGATTAGCTTTTCCATATACATCCCGTTATTACCGAATGAAGCAGTGGCCTCCTGTCTGGCACTCTCCCATGCTTTTTCCAGATCGTCCTTGTTCCAAACAGCGCGCATACCTTTACCTCCACCACCAGCAGTTGCCTTTAACATAATAGGATAACCAATTTTTTTGGCTATTTTTTTTGAATGCTCAAAAGATTCTAATATTCCTTCAGAGCCTGGAATTGTAGGAACTCCTGCCTCCTTCATTGTGGCTTTTGCGCTAGCTTTATCCCCCATTTTCTCAATCATTTCAGGTGAAGCACCAATAAATTTTATTCCATGCTCAATACAAATTTTAGAAAACTTAGCATTTTCAGATAAAAATCCATAACCAGGATGAATCGCATCCGCATTACATATTTCTGCAGCTGCCATAATATTTGCCATTTTTAAATAAGACTCTGTGCTCGGAGCAGGACCAATACAAACCGCTTCATCCGCAAATCGAACATGTAAGCTTTCTTGATCAGCTGTTGAATAAACAGCCACTGTTCTGATTCCCATCTCTTTACACGTTCTAATCAATCGCATAGCAATTTCTCCTCTATTGGCAATTAAAATTTTCTTAAACATTTTGGAGATATTTAAACTGGTTCAACTAAAAATAAGGGTTGGTCGAATTCAACTGGTGAGGAGTCATCAACTAATATTTTTACAATTTTTCCGCTAACCTCTGATTCAATCTCATTAAATAGTTTCATAGCCTCAACAACACACAGGACGTCACCTTCATTAATAATATCTCCAACTTCAATAAATACTTTTTTATCTGGAGATGGTTTGCGATAAAAGGTCCCAATCATAGGTGATTTAATAGTAATTAAATTATTTGATCCCTGATCTAATGTATCTGTTTCAGCAATTTTCTGAGGGGATAAATCTTTTTTAGAAGAAACTATGACTTCCTGAGGCTGTGGAGTGGAAACGACCATACTGGAAGTTGGTTGTATAGGACTATTCGTCTCCTGGACAGAGGTTTGTGCATTTGCTTTTATGGTAATTTTAAAATCATCCATTTCCAGTTTTACCTCATGAGCTCCTGATTTAGCTACAAATTTGATTAAGTTTTGAATTTCTTTAATTTCCATTTTAAAATCATTTATTTTTTAATAAGACCATGTGAGATAGGCTGCCCCCCAGGTGAATCCTCCACCAAAAGCAGCAAAAATTAATTTATCTCCAGGACTAAGTTTTTTTTCATAGTCGTTAAGCAATAACGGTAATGTTGCTGCAGTTGTATTTCCATATTTCTCAATATTATTCATGACCTTTTGTGAGGGAAGATTTATTCGTTTAGCCACGGCATCAATTATTCTTTTGTTAGCTTGATGTGGAACCAAATAAGCAATTTTATTTGTGTCGATTTTATTCCGCTTTATAATTTTTTCTGCTGCATTACACATTTCGGAAACAGCAGATTTAAAAACTGTTTTACCGTCTTGGTAAAGGAAGTGCATTTTATTTTCGACAGTAACTTTAGATACGGGCAAAAGCGATCCCCCTGCTTTAATATTTAAATACTTTCTTCCTGAGCCATTTGATCTAAAATATTCATCCTCCCAACCATAATCAGAATCACTAGCTTCAAAAAGTGCTGCTCCTGCTCCATCTCCAAAAATAATACAGGTTGCTCTATCCTCGTAATCAACTATTGATGACATTTTGTCGGCTCCTATCAAAAGAACTTTTTTATAACGACCAGAGGCAATCATACTTGAGGCAGTTGACATGCCATATAAGAAGCCAGAGCATGCTGCTTGAATATCATAGGCAAAAGCATTCACAGCCCCAATTTCTGAAGCAACTTGAGCCGCGGTAGCTGCAACATTCATATCTGGGGTAATAGTAGCAACAATTACCATATCAATTCTTCTAGGAGAAATATTCTTTTTTCTTAATAATTTTTTAGCTGCTTTGATTGCCATGAAAGAAGTTGGCTTATGCTGTCCTTTTAATATTCTTCTTTCCTTGATCCCAGTTCTAGCAAAAATCCACTCATCATTAGTATCGACCATTTTTTCAAGATCTGCATTGGTGAGCTTGTGTTTTGGGACATAGGCGCCCAAACCTGTAATTGCAGCCTTTTTGGGGCCATAATTGATATAATTCATCAGTAGATTACTTCCTTTTGAATCGTCAATAATATATGTGAAGATAGTAGTTTTTTACAGCAAACAAAATGTTTGTTTACAAAAATGCTCCTTCATTTATAAAGAGCTTATTTTATTATAATTAAGTTATATTATTTAAGCCTCAGCCGCTTCAATGTTATCAATTAAAACTTTACCTCTGTAGTAAAGTTTTCCCTCATGCCAATGAGCTCTATGATATAGGTGGGTTTCCCCAGTAGAGGAACAGGTAGCAATTTGGGGAGTTGATGCCTTATAGTGGGTTCTTCTTTTATCCCTTCTCGTTTTTGATATTTTTCTTTTAGGATGTGCCATTTTCTACTGTTTTATTGTTATTCAATTATAATAAGTCTTTTAATTTATCCCACCTCGGATCTGTTTCATCTGAGTGTGATTTTTTCTGAGGATCTAAATCTTTTAATTTTTCTAAAACCTCTGACTTAAGAGTTCCATTTTTAATTCCAGGATGAATTTTTTTCTGTGGAATAGAAAGAACGTTCATTTCATAAATATAATGAGCTACATCAATTTGGTGTGAACCGTGAGGTAAAATCAATAGTTCATCGTTATTACGATTATCTGTATCTCCAAATTTAACCACAAGATGAAAATCAGAACTAATTGAAAGATCAAAGGGCTCATTGGAAAGATCACATGGTAAGTTAACTTTGCCTGAAGCCTTAAAATCTAGTTTTAGCATTGTAGTTTTTTTTTCAAAAACCAGATGAACTTTTACATCAGCTTTTTTAAAATCAAAAAAATCATATCCTTCAAAGAACTCGTTATTAACAGTAAAGTCAAAATGATGAACGCCATCTTTCAACCCTACAAAAGGTATCAAGAATGCTGAAATTTTCTCCATTCTTTCTACAGTTAAAAACGCAAATTTAAAATAAAAAATGATAAATACGGAGCCACAGCTTTTTTTTTGAACCTAATCAGACTTTAGAAAATTTTGGTTTTTCTTGCGGTTTAAAAAAATTCTCCTCGCCATATACATTGCTGATCTAAATGAACTCACTTTTGCTACACCCTTTCCAGCGATTTCAAAAGCAGTGCCATGATCTGGAGATGTACGAACTTTACTTAAACCTGCAGTGAAGTTTGTTCCTTCACCAAAGGTTAAGGATTTAAAAGGGATCAGACCCTGATCATGATATGATGCCAGAATTGCATCAAAATTCAAATGTCTTTGATTCCCGAAAAAACTATCTGCTGCATAGGGTCCAAAAACAAGGAGCCCCTTTTCGCTTAATTCTTTAATTACTGGTATAAATATTTTGTCTTCTTCATTTCCAATTACACCCCTATCTCCCGAGTGAGGGTTTAATCCCAAAACTGCAATCCTCGGACGATTAATGTCAAAATCAAACTTTAATGAATATTCCAATTGATGGATCTTTTTCTTAAGTAATTCACTGGTAATTTGATTACTAATTTCTTTAACTGGAATGTGATCGGTAACCAACGCAACTTTAAGTTCATCAGATATCATGAACATAAGGCCTTCACCATTAAGAAAGTCAGCAAAATAGGAAGTGTGTCCTGGAAAGCTAAAATCCTCAGATTGGATGGTCTTCTTATTAATCGGAGAGGTAACTAAAGCATCAACTTCTCCATCTTTTAATGCAATTGAAGCTTCTTTTATGGATTTAAAAGCTAACGATCCCGCTGCCTTGGAATAACGCCCAAAAACTAGCTCCTCATCAAGCATTTTGAAGTTGTAAACATTAAGCTTTCCGTTGTGATATTTTTTGGTGTCTTTAACTAAAAACAAGTTCGTAGTTAAATTAAAAAATTGTTTTTGTCTTTCTAAAAGATCGATAGGTGCAAAAATTATGGGGCTAAAAAAATCAAACATCCTCTGGTCTTCAAATATTTTTAAAATAATTTCAATACCAACTCCGTTGGGATCACCCATTGAAATTCCAAGCTTAATTTTTTCGGACATTTATCTGACTATTTATTCCTAATTTTACAGCGTAAATTTAATTAAAATAAAACTGATGTTTACTGGAATAATTGAGGGGTTTGGTAAAGTAATAGAATTAAAAAGTGATCGGGAGAACCTTCATATTACTTTAGAAAGTAAACTGACTCGAGAGTTGAAAATTGATCAAAGCTTAGCTCACAATGGAGTATGTTTAACCGTAGTAGACATCAAAGGAAATCAATATTTGGTTACCGCAGTTCAAGAAACGCTTCTAAAGTCTAACCTTGGGGATTTAAAGTTGGGTGATTTTATCAATTTGGAAAGGGCAATGAAAATCAATGGAAGGCTGGATGGACATATAGTTCAGGGTCATGTTGATCAAATTGGTAAGTGTATTGGAGTTGAAAACAAAGATGGCAGTTGGATTTACGAATTTGAATATGCTTCAGACCCTGGAAATATTACTATTGAAAAAGGATCTATTACTATTAACGGTGTGAGTCTTACTGTAATTAACTCAAGAATAAATGCTTTCTCAGTTGCCATCATTCCTTATACTTACAAGCACACTAATTTCAATTTAATAAAGGTTGGCGATATTGTAAATTTAGAATTTGATATGATAGGAAAATACATTAAAAAAATCCAATCTGTTTTTTCTAATTCTTAAATTAATTACTCAAATTTTTAAAAAAATCGATTAGGTGTAAACTTCTCTGCTTATCTTTGAAAAGAATTTATAATGCTGTGACAACAGTTATGTTGAATTTAATATAGAAAGGAGGTGTCATATGTCTTACCGTAGTAATTTAAGGAAGTTAGGACAGCAGATACCCTCAAGTACACTGTTCTAAACTATCCTTATCTATAGCAATAAATGCGGGTCGATGGATCCGCATTTTTTTTGAATTTTTATCTGAAAATCAAAATTTATAATAATGCTTATCTTTATTCTTTATGCAAAAAAAGACATTAGCGATTGTAATCCCCTGTTATAACGAGGCTAATCGTTTACCCGTTGTGAGTTATAAGTCTTTTTTAAATAAAACCCGCGACGTTTCAATTTTCTTTATTAATGACGGATCTAGTGACGAAACTGGACACCTAATACATGAAATGGTTATGGAGTTTAATGAACAGGTCCATTTAATCTCTTTAAAAAAAAATAAGGGAAAAGGAAATGCGGTTTTTGAGGGTTTTCATTTTGTCTTGAACAATCACGATTTTAAAAAAATTGCCTATTTAGATGCTGATTTAGCGACAAGCCTAGAAGAGTGTTATCAATTGACTAACTGCGTTGAAGGGAAAATCTCTCTAGTATTTGGTTCAAGAATTCTAAAGCTAGACAACAATATCAAAAGGAAATGGTATCGCTTTTTTTTCGGTAGATTAGTTGCAACAGCTATTTCCAAAAGTCTCAAATTAAGCTTATATGATTCTCAATGTGGCTGTAAGATTTTTGACCCTTCCCTGGCTGATAAAATATTTGTTGAACCTTTTTTATCAAAATGGCTATTTGATGTAGAAATTTTTTTTCGAGCCATAAAGGTTTATGGAAGAAAAAATATTAAAGAGCACATCAAAGAGGTTCCCTTAAATGAGTGGGTGGATACTCCGGACTCCAGGGTTAGTCCTTGGTATTTTTTTCGACTTTGGTTGGACCTTTACAAAATATCTAAAAAATATAAAAATTGATTGACTTCAAAATTATTAAAAAAGACTTCTCAACTATTTATGGCTTATTTTTTAGCATTCTTTTTTTGATTCGTGCTTTATTAAACAGCATTATACCACTTACTGATAAAACCGAAGCTCGATATGGTGAGATTGCCAGATTAATGGCTGAATCAGGTAATTGGATAGTTCCTCAAATAGACTATGGAATACCTTTTTGGGCAAAGCCCCCGCTCTCAACTTGGCTCTCAGCAAGTTCATCTATTTTATTTGGTGAAAACGAGTTTGCACTTCGGCTACCTTACTTAATTATTTCGATGGTAATTGCATTACTGCTTGGCCGATACGCCATTAAAAAAAAAATTAATTTCTTCATCCCCGGTATCATTCTATTTACTCTACCTGAATTCTTCCTTCATGGTGGTGTGATCTCTACTGACCTAATGCTGTCCTTTTCTGTCGCGTTAACAATGTTAGGTTTTTGGGAATGTATTCATGCAAAAAATAAGACTCTTTGGGGTGTCCTCTTTTTTGTGGGAATTGGCTTGGGGTTATTGTCAAAAGGACCACTTGTCGGGGTATTGACTATTCCACCAATTTTAATATGGCTGGTGAGGTTTAGATTCTCTCCAAAAAAGATTCTCCAATTGCCTTGGCTTTTGGGGATTTTGATTGTTTTAATAATTGCACTTCCGTGGTACTTTCTGATGGAAAAAAATTCACCTGGATTCATTGATTATTTTATTGTAGGAGAACATTTTTTGAGATTTATAGACTCCAGCTGGTCAGGAGACAAATATGGCTTTCCAAAACAACAGCCACTTGGAATAATTTGGATTTTTCTATTTGCTGGTGCACTACCATGGTCATTCATTCTAATGGGAAAAGTCAAAAGTAAAATTGTTACTTATTGGAATGATCAATGGCAGCTGTTTCTTTGGTTATGGGTTTTATGGACCCCTTTCTTTTTTACATTTTCAAAAAGTCTTATCCACACCTATACTTTACCTGTAATGATCCCAATTTCGCTTATAATTTTATCAAACTGGAGTACTTTTAAAAGAAAAAAATATATTTTAACAATCGCATTAAGCCTTCCTATTCTTTTATTTGGGGCTTACTTTTTAAAACCTACCCAGCAGGCCATTTCTGAAAGTACTGACAAATATATGGTTCAGCAATCAATTAATGATGGAACAATATTATATGCCTTATTATTTAAATCATATTCAAGTCAGTTCTACTCTAAAGGGAGAGTAAAGGTTATCACCCCTGAGGAATTGGAAAGCATGATTAACAGTTCGAAAATATTTTCAGTCATAATACAAAACAGACACAAGAGTCAAATTGCCCCAGAAATTTTAAAAAAATTAAATCCGCAGATAATCAGAAGAAAAGATGGTCTTTACATCTCTCATTAATCCTATTAATTTCTTTTAATCCAGATAAGTCTTATTTAAACAAAATTCTCTAAATAAGCATAAAAAACACTTAACTTTGAAAATACTCCAATTAAATAAAGTCCATTAAATAGATATTTTGTAAAATGTTAAGAACATATTATTGCTTTTCACTGCTTTCGTGTCTTTTACCACTATCTATTTTCGGGCAAATTACTGGAATCATTTTGGATAGTCAAAACAAAGCTCCAATTGAATACGCTACTATTATTTTAATGAATGGTAGTGAAGTTTTAGACGGAACCATTTCAAAACAAGATGGAAGTTTTGAGATAAATATAATTCCCAAAACAGATTATACTATTGAAATTTCTTTCTTAGGATATGAAACTCAAAACAGTGGTTTGCTAAAGATTGGGACAGGAAAAGAGGTTGCGTTAGGTTATATTTTCTTACGTCCAAACCAAACCCTATTGGATGAGGTAGTGTTAAGTACCAATCAGTCGTCAATTCAAAGTAAAATTGATAGGCAAGTTTATGGAGCAAGTGAATTTTCAATTGCCAGGGGAGGTAATGCTACAGACTTGATTAGAAATATTCCTTCAATCAGTGTTAATGCTAATGGAGAGATCAGCTTAAGAGGAAGTCGTGGATTTGTCATTTTACTCAATGACAAGCCCATTCAGTCTGACATTAAAAGTTTTTTAAGTCAAATCCCCGCAAATAGTATTAAAAATATAGAAGTCATTACATCTCCCTCTGCAAAATATGATGCGGAAGGCAAGGCAGGTATTATTAATATTTTAACTCTTAAAAATGTAGTAAAAGGGGATTATTTTCAAGTCAATACCCTCTTAGGAGCCCCCTCGATACAAGATTACGAAAACGCTGAAATCGCACAGCGTTATGGCGCTGACATCACCTACAATACTATAGGTGAAAAATGGAATTTATCAACTGGGTTTAGCTTTCAGCGAAATGATATTTCAGGAAGAAGGGAAGGGGATGTCTATACGATTATCGGTGATAAATATACACGTTTCCCCTCCGACGGAGAGCGAAGTTTTGATGAAATCAATTATTCAGGTAGGTTAACTGCAGACTACCAATTAACTGAAAGTGATCTTTTTTCTCTAGGACTTTTTGCAGGGAAAAGAACTAAAGATCGAACGGCAGATATTATTTATTACGCTAACTATGCAATTGTTTCTGATATCAAATATGAGTTTCAATACTACAATGAAAACCTCAGAATAAGAAAGAGTGATTTTATTTTAGGGAGCTTAGATTATGAACATAAGTTTAAAAATGAGGCTGAACTTAGTTCCTCCATACTTTATGAATATACTTTACTTGGTGGCCCAACGACCAACAGAAATTTAGGATTTCCAGATAATTCAATCGTATACCAGGATGAATACAACACAAATAATAATCCCCTTTATGGTTTGAGAATCAATTTGGATTATCAATTTAGACCCCTTTCTAATGGAACTTTTGAAATAGGATATCAATATAGAAACCTTGATCACAATGGAGATTTTGTTTATGAAAGGAAAAATAATATTACCCAAGTTTTTGAATTAGTACCAGAATTTTCAAGCGAGGTAAATCTAAAACGCTCAATCCATTCTGGCTACTTGCAGTATAATGGAAGTTTTGAGAAATGGACTATTACCTCAGGACTTAGGATAGAAAATATGAAACGCGACCTATCCTTAAAAGACAAATCAGGGTTAGTGGATCAAGATTATTCACTTAATTTCATAAAGATGTTTCCTTCGGCTAGTATTAATTATGAAATTAATAACAAAGCAAATATTAAGCTGGCCTATAGCAAAAGGATTGATAGAACCACTACTTTTAAAATGAATCCATTTCCAGAACGCGAACATTCAGAAACACTCGAACAAGGTGATCCTAATCTACATCCTGAATTAATAGACCAATTGGAAATTGGCATTAATTTTAAGAATAATAGAGGCAGCAGTTTATTTTCCACGATTTATTTCCGTAATGTAGATAATCTAATAAATCGAGTCAATACTGTTTACAATGACACTATTTTGAATCGAATTTACTCCAATGTTGGGAATGCTATGGCTTTTGGTGGGGAAATCGGTTCAGAACTTACGTTGGCCAAAAAACTTAAAACGTTCACCTCTGTCAATTTGTATAACTATAAAATTGATGGAGAGTTTGATAATCGCCCAATTTATTCTAAGGGATTGATATACAGTTTAAATTTAAATAGTACTTATCGTTTTTCAGATGAGGCTTTTGTCCAATTTAATTTTAATTACCTGTCTAATCGAGTAACAGCTCAGGGAGAGGATTCAAGGTTTTATTCTCCAAATTTAACCCTAACAAAACGGTTTTGGAACAACCAATTAACAGCATCAATTCAGTGGAAAAATATAGATATGGGATTAATGAATACAAATGAGCAGCGGATTACTACATCACGACCTGATGAATTTTATACCACCACAAATTATGTCTATGAAGTAGATATGGTTTTATTAAGTTTAAGTTACAACTTCAACGACAGAAAAAACACAGCCAAATTCATCGATAGTGAATTTGGAAAGCGAGAATTCTGATTTAATTAAGTAAAAGCTCTGATCTTCTGTTGACCAAATCATTTGGCTTATCATACCATTGAGTAGGAAAAATTTCTTTTGAAAAATTAAATTTAATATTGGGATCGTATTCCTTGATAAGGCTAAGGGTATTAAGCATAAGATTAGCCTCAGTCTCAGAATCAGCATTTTCAAGTAAATTTTTTAAAATCTTTTTATCAAACGAAATTTTATTTAGCATTAAATACTCTGCAGAACGAATTCTAACCAAGTTTTCTTTATCAGTTTTTAGTATTGATTGAATTAGCGGAACTAGTCCTTTTGCTTTCGTTCCAAAAGAGGAGCAAACAATAAGACCCCAGTATCGTTTCCAAGGATTTTTATCTCTAAGAGCTACCTTAATTTTTGCTTCCACTTTTTCAAATGGGGCTAAATTAAGATCCGCAATGGCTATCAATTCTTTTATTGCTGCTTTATTGTTTTGACCGAAAGTAGTTGGATTTTCTATGGCATTATTTAAAAGATAGGGTTCAGGATAAAAACTTAAATCGGGCATTGATGAAATTCTCTCTTGGAGCTGACCTCTCATTTGTAAAAGAATTTCGTTGTGATCTTCTGATTTAGAAAGATCATTAACCTCATGTGGATCTAAATTTATATTGTATAGTGCCTCTGGGCTTTTGGGTTGAAAAAACTGACTTTGAATATCGTTTAGTTTACCATTTCTATAAAGACTTAACCACTCTTTATAGGCAAGCATTTTATAACGATAAAAGTTAAACAAAGCATCCATATTAAAAGGTTGATAATTTCTAGTATACTTAAATTTACCAACCCTTAAAGTCCTTACCAAATCATATTTTTCATCAAATCTGTCTGCATATCCAAAGGCAGTATTTTTCTTATTGATTTGAGATTTTTGAACCCCTTTTCCCATCACTGGGGTACCATCCATTCCCATTGGCGGTTTAATTCCGGCTAATGCAAGTACGGTGGGTGCCAAATCTACAAACTCAATAAAAGTTTCACTTCTAGAACCTCTATCATAGGGGAATAAATGTTGCCACTTTTTAGGAACATATACTACTAGAGGAATTTTTAAACCACTTTCATATGTATAACCTTTGCTTCTTGGTAATACCCCTCCATGATCTCCATAATAAAAAATTATAGTCTCTTCCATAAGCCCTTGTTCATTAAGTTCCCTCAAAAAGTCTCCTATTTGTTGATCTGCAAGCTTATGTCTATTGTGAAAGTGATAGTAAGAAAATCTAAAGATTTTAGTATCGGGATGATAAGGAAAAACTTTGATGTGCTCCAAATCTCTGTCAGGGGTTTTGTCAATTGTTTCTTGACTAAAATGGAGATTTCCCTCATGGGTTACAGTATGGTTTTGCACATGAAAAAAGGGTTGTCCTGGTTTTCTGTTTTTATAAGTAGCTTTAGTAGAAGATTCATCCCACACCTCTTCAGGTAAAATAAAATTATAATCCTGTTTAGAATTGTTAGTCGTATAGTACCCTGCTTTTTTCAAATAATAAGGCATTGGCATAAGATCATTTGGAAGGGGTACGTGTTTGGCTCGACGGTGGAATTGAGTAAAGATTCTAGGTGCATAACAGCCTGTTATAAGAGTGCTCCTGGCCACAGAACATACTGGTGCATTAGAAAAAGCATTATCAAAAACAATCCCCCCATTTGCTAGCCTCTCAATTGCTGGCATTGGTGCACCATTTTCATTGTACAATCTCATATGATGGGATGAGTTGTCCTCAGTTGTTAGCCAAATAATATTAGGCCGATCAACTTCTAAAGAATTACATGATGGATATAGAAGTATAATAGCACCCAATAAAAAAAATATTCGCATAATGAAAATTATAATTGGGAATATGGCATTGGTAATAAGTACGCTCTAGTAATACTGGAACAACAACTGTCCCTGTATGCCTCGTCACTTTTAAGTTTTTCCCAAGTGGGATGATGAACAAATTTTCCCCAATTTTCATTTCTCTCATCAAGATTTTCAAAAGACAGCAGGTATGTCAAACAAGGCATTCTATCCCCGGAGATTTTTTCTCCAAAAAAAACTGAACCAAAATCAAGCTCATCAAATAAAGCAATCTCCCCCTCATTAAACATATTAACTTTTCTTCTGTAAGCATCTTCCGAGTGACTTTCATAAGTCCTTAGCTCAAAAAATCTATTTTCAAAATTGGGCTTAACTAAATTTGGCATTCCTTCAAATGCATCATAAAGTGATGTGCTATAGCGATTAAACATTGGCCTATCTTTCTTATTTAGTTTAACAGATGCATCAGCATTATTTGGATCGCCTTTTATTGAACGACTTACAGATTGATAAACTGTAATATTTGGATAAGGAATAAGGACGTACATTTTTCTTGGAAGATCCATTGATACTTCTTTAAAAACCCCAATATTGTTTATCCCCTTTTTGTTAAGGGTAGGGATGAGATAATCCTCAAAATAAGTATTAAAATCTTTAAAGTTTGAAGATTGATAAAGCTCATATGTTCTCAATTCGTAAAATTCTCTCTGTGCCAAAAGATTTAGGCAAAACAAAAATGCTGTTATTAAGATTAATTTTTTCATGTTTTAATATGTTTTTGAGTAAATATAATTTTTTTTTAAGTAAAAAAAATTGGGAAATTAATTTGTAAAGCCAAATAATAAAAAGTCATTTTTGACTAAAAATGATCAAGAAATAACAAAATTTGAAATTTCTTAATTTATCAATTTATCAATCTCATTTGCTAATTTATGATCTAATTCAGTAATTGAATTTTTATCATGGGTCCATAATTCAAAAGAAACTTTATTATATATATTTATCATTTTAGGGTGATGATTTAATCTTTCAGAAACTTCACCAACCTGATTAATGAATTTTAATGCTTCTTTAAAATTTGAAAAATCGAAGGTTTTAATTAATTTACCGGAATTAGTAGACCATTTTTTTGACATTTGGAAATATTAAAATGAACATTAAATTTAAAAAAACGCTTTGAAAAATAAAATATTAAACGGATTCATTTTAGTCTTATTTCTGCTGATTTCGTGTGAGAAAAATCCTCTCCAAAAACCAAATATTATCTATATTCTAGCTGATGATTTAGGGTATGGTGACATCAAAACATTTAATGTTGATGGGAAAATTAAAACTCCTTATATAGATAAACTTGCTAAAGATGGAATCAAATTTACAGATGCACATACTTCATCTTCAGTGTGCACTCCAACTAGATACGGAATTCTAACTGGTAGATACAATTGGAGGAGTAAATTAAAAAAAAGTGTATTAAGTGGTACCTCAAATGCTTTAATTTCTAAAGATCAAACTACTGTAGCTTCTTTCCTGAAACAAAATGGTTACCTAACAGGATTTATTGGTAAATGGCATCTAGGCTGGAATTGGTCCTTTTCAGATACAATTATTCATTATGATTCTAACCCCGATCAAAGAAAAAAAACATTTTATGGCTTTGGTGAAAAAAAACACAGTTCAGCCGATAGAATTGATTTTTCAAAAAAAATAAATAACTCTCCCAATGATATAGGTTTTGACTACTCCTATGGTCACTCTGGCTCTCTAGACATGCCCCCATATGTTTATGTAGAAAATGGAATTACAACTGCAAAAATAGATAGATTTACTTTTGATCCAAAGCCTTATTCTTGGTGGAGATATGGCCCAACTGCGTCAGACTTTGAACATGAAGAGGTTACACCTAATTTTTTTGAAAAAGCTAAGTCTTTTATTAAAAACGCAGTCAAAAACAATAAATCCTTTTTTTTGTACCTTCCTATTCCATCACCTCATACTCCTATTCTTCCACTTAAAAAATGGCAAGGAAAGAGCGGTCTTAATTCATATGCAGATTTTGTAATGCAGATTGATAATCATATTGGAGAACTAGATAACCTACTCGAAGAATTGAAAATTTCAAATAATACGATTGTAATTTTTACAAGTGATAATGGTTGCTCGCCTGAGGCTAATTTCGATTTACTTTCCGAAAAAGGACACGACCCTAGCGGTGAATTTAGAGGACATAAAGCTGATATTTTTGAGGGCGGTCACAGAGTACCTTTTATAATAAAATGGCCAAAAAAAATTAAAGCAGGTTCTATTTCAAATAAGACAATTTGCACTACAGATTTGATTGCTACATGTGCTGAAATTTTGAAAATTAAGTTAGATGAAGATGAAGGTGTCGATAGTTTTTCTATGATTCCACTTTTTTCAAAACAAACCCAAGATAACTTCAAAAGGTCATATACAATTCACCACTCCATAAATGGTAGCTTTGCAATCAGAAAGGGGGACTATAAGTTCATTTTTTGTCCAGACTCAGGAGGGTGGAGTCCCCCAAGACCCTGGAATAATGAAGGTGAGAATCTCCCGAAATTCCAACTTTACAATCTAAATATTGACCCTTCAGAATCGAATAACCTATTCGGTAAATTCCCAAAACTAGAAAAAGAGCTGATAACAATATTTAAAAATGCAATTACAAATGGAAGAACCACTGATGGTCCTGTTCAAGAAAATTTTCCCACAAATCGTTTAAATGAAAAATGGGAGCCTCTAGCTATATTTTCTAAAGATTGATTTGATCTTTAAAACTTAAAAGTTCCAGATCCTAATTCTACCTCAATATGGTTTTCTGATTGAGAAATTACCTTAACTGAACTATCAAAATTTGCGCTAGATAAATTTGATCCATTCAGTTTTAATTTCGCCCCTTTTGAAATGATTACTCCTTCAGAATCCTTGACGTATATCGTAACTGGCGAGTCAGACTCAAAACCAAAACTATTTTGCTTAAAACTTGTTCCGGACTCTACAAAAAAAGAATACACATTATCCGATTTTTTTCGACACCATATAAAATCTCCCGAGGCGGAGAATGTATCAACTTCAACAGATTTTATTTTTGGGGAAATAATATAATCTGTACTCGAATTTGTAGAAAATTTTACTCCATAAAAATTTTCTGAATGAATCTTTTCAAAATTAGGCTTTGAAACTAAATTACTGTTAGGAAATATTAAAGTAGAGATTGATTTTTTAAGTGATTCATCCTCTAGGTTATAAACAGATTCCAATCGATTATGTTCTGGATAGCCAGGGTACCTGTCTTGAACTGCGGATATTGATTTCTCAATATTTACATCATTTGGTGGAGTTAGGTAATAAAAAGTTACTTTAGTTAGAGGAATAGAAGGCTTATGATCAATTGGAGCGGTATATTCTCTTTTAACTTCAGTAATATTTATTTCTTTCTCACTTGATGGGTGAAAATATATTTTAACAATATCACTATTATTTGATGCTTCAATTTTGTCGTTGACTATAAAATAGCCTGGTGTGGAAGGAGTAGTGTGAACTAAAATTAAATCTCTGTAATGACTTGTAAATCTTATAGCATCTCTATCATCTCCTCGAGCATAATCAATACCTTCACTGGTAAAACCATCGGTGATTCCGCCCCCAGTAAATGCATTATGATTTTCTCCATTAATAGTTAAGGTGTTATTAAGTTGGGCTGCTCTTGTTGGTGCTCCAAGCCTCCCACCATTAACCAATAATCGATTCCCCAAGCCTGAAAGAGATAGACCATTAACCTCATTATGAGTATGCCACTCATTTTGAGAGGTAATATTATATAAAACACCTTGTAAACCATAGTTAGTATCAACAGGATCTCTGAAAAATGCTCCCCCATTTTCATAAATTTTACTAGTGGGTAAAACTGGAGGTGGTAGCTTTTCCTTAGGTAAAATATAGGTTAAAATATGTCCAATTGGCTGAGACCCTTCAAGAAACCATGAAGCGTACCCAGCTGCTTCATTGTCAAAGTTTACTACCCTACGATAAAGCATTGAATTTCCAACAGATTCAGTTGGGAGCATATCACCAAAAATGGCTAATTCTTTTGCAGGGTTAATACTTGACCCAAACTGCCATCGCATAAATTTTTGTATCCTTTCATTGCTGTAATATCTTTTATCAATTCCAGTAAATTCAAGAACATCCATATAGCCTGACTTTGAGACTCTACTGTCCCCACCCCCAACCCTTGACCACGCATAGGTATTTGTAACGGGGCTTACTCCATCGGGTGTAATTTGATTAATTAAAGCATAATAGTAAGTATCATCTTTAGATGTTCTATCTCCTTTATATATATCCCAAGTTCCATGAGTCCCATATCTTGCTGTTTTCCATGATCCAGTCCTATTTACCCTAAAGATTCTCTCAGAAATCAAATCCTCACATTTAATAATATCTTCTAGTGATAGTGTATCGTAAACAATATCTAAAGCAAGAATAGCAGAAAAAAAAGCACCAAGATTTGGAACTACTTTACCCCAGTCAGATGATTGTTGAATATCAAGGGCGGAGAACCTATTTAAAATTACATCTCTAACCTTATTGGCATAAATTTCCTTTTTTGAATCATCCAAAATGTATGCTAATGCAACAGCTCCAACATATTTTTGAAGTGAGCCATAATGATTTGACGAAATAGAATTATTTGCTCTGGATATAGCGTCATCCTTCATTGATTTCCATGGTTCAATATCTGCTTTTTCCCTAAGCTCATTATACATATCTTTTGTTACTATCAAAAAAGGATGATTCGTCTCTTTTTCTCTTGGAATTTCGTTTTCTGAACTATTGTTAATTTGAGATTGAGATATAACATCTTTTTCCCCCGAGGAATCTTTTCCACATGTAATAATTAATAGTAAAATCAATATGGGCTTAATTATTTTCATAATCAATTTATTACTGACATCTAAATATAATTAATATTAAAATAAAGTTAACTGTAAAAATTATTTTTAGTTAGATTGAATTGAGAGGATTAAATCTTTTTCAATTTTAACCCATAAAAGGTAGCCATTCTCTGTTAGATGTGTTCCATCTGAGGTGAGTTCTTTTTTTAAAAACCCCTTATCGTTTGAAAAAAAAGTATTTAGATCTATTACGTTAAATATTTTATTTGGAAAGTCTTGTATAATAATTTTATTAACTAAGTCTATATTGGATTTCATGAAATCTTTATTTGTAGGCAATAAAGTCTGGACGTAAATTAACGTTGAAGGAGAATTTTGTTTAATAGTTCTTGCTATTTTAAGAATGTTATTCCCTACATATTCTGGTGAGGGTATTTGCTTCTTATAATAAAGGTTAAACAGATCATTAATTCCTATTAGAATAAAAACAGCCTTTGGTTTAAAAAAAATAATTTCATCCAATCGCTCTAAAACTCCGTCGGTAACATCTCCTGATATTCCTCGATTTCGAATATTAGGAATATTAAACCTTTCTGACCAATTTTTTCCTCCCTCAGTAATACTATTGCCTATAAAAACAATTTCACCAAAATTCAAAGGATCGTCTTTGAAAACCTCAATTCGTTCATTATAATGGTTTTTTGTCCATTTAGAATGATATGGAATTAATAAATCCTTTTGGGGAAATAATTCATTATTATTCTGAGCTATTAATAGTTTGGATATTACAAAAAAAAAGAGAAAATAATTTTTGATGATTTTTTTAAGTTAATTTTTAATAAAGTAAGATCATCTCTCAATCTTTATTAGCTTTATTTTATAAAATAATTTTACTTTTATTAAATATAAAAATATTTTAAATCATGAAAATGATAACAAAATTATTATCGCTGCTAATTTCAGTAACTGTTTTAAGTGCTTGGACGATTCGTCTTAAAATGTCTTCGATTTTTAGAGGTGGGGGAGCTGAAAACATGGTTGAGGAATTTGAACTTTATGGTCTAAACAGCTCAATAATGATTATTGTTGGTTTTGCTAAAGTAATTTTATCAATACTACTGTTGTTAGGGGCATTTAAGTTTGAATATTTACTAAAGCCCTCAGCGGGAATTATGGCTATATTTATGATCGGTGCAGTTTATTTTCATTTTAGCGCAGGTGACGGGTTAGTGCCAACTATTCCATCGGCTTCAATGCTAATATCTTGTCTTTTAATCCTATTTTTAAAATCCAATCCAAACGTTAACTCAACTTCAGATTAATATCTTAAACACTTTTTAAAATTCCTCAGTGGCTTATTTTATTAAATCATTTATCAATGAGCTAAAGAGCTAATGTCGCCATTCAATTTTTTGATATTATTTTCATCGGTCTCTTTCTTTTTTTATGGTTTGAGCTGTTTTTTTAATAGTTTCATGGTTGATGAGTTTGTTCGTTACGGTATTCCAAAGTTCAGAAAGCTCACAGGATGGCTCCAACTCCTAGGAAGTTTGGGAATCATTATTGGGTTTTGGATTGATTATCTTCAAATATTTAGCACCATTGGTCTCTCATTAATGATGCTCTTAGGAGTTGCTGTTCGAATCAAGATCAAGGACAATTTAACTAAAATTTTGCCAGCATTATTTTATTTTTTACTCAATGCATTTTTAAGCTCTACACTGATTTTAGAGTTATATTAAAATTTTATCTTAAATACTATATAAGTTTGAATATGCTATAAATCAGACTCTAAGCAAAAGTTGACAAATTCAATTAATCATTATATTTGATAATATCCAACACTTTTTATTTCAATGGAGAAGTATTGTTTACATAAAAAAAGTCTGATTTTTTGCTTGCTAATATGTAACATTTTTATTTTCAGTTGTCAAGAAAAACCTCCAATTGAGATAATTGAAAATATAAATAAATTACCAGAAAAAGTAGATTTTAACTTTCATGTCAAGCCCATCTTATCTGATAAATGTTTTGCCTGCCACGGACCTGACAGTAAAAAAAGAAAAGCCAATCTCAGATTAGATATCGACAAGGGAAGTATAACAAAAACCAATGTAAAGATACTTACGCTTAAAGACATAAAATCTAGTTTGATCAATAGATTGACTTCCGAAGACCCCGGGATAAAAATGCCTCCCCCTGATTTTCACTTGTCACTTGATAACAAAGAGATTGCCACTATAATAAAATGGATTCGCCAAGGGGGAGAATACCACCCACACTGGTCATTTTCTCCTCCAATTGTGAAACAGTCTCACTCTGAGGATAAATCTCAATGGTCAGGAAATGGAATTGACTATTTTATTAAAAAAAAATTAGAGAAAATCGGTATAAATCCTGCATTAAAAGCATCTCCAGAAACATTAATCCGAAGGTTAAGTTTTACTCTTAAAGGGTTACCTCCAAGCCTGTTTGAAATAGATCAGTTTATCAATAGTCCTTCGACTATAGCCTATGAAAGTTTAATTGATAAGTATTTAAATTCACCAAGATATGGAGAGTTAATGGCTAATATATGGATGGATGTTGCTAGGTATGCTGACTCTGATGGTTATTTGGATGATAAGCATCGAGACTTTAGCCCATGGAGGGATTGGGTAATAAAAGCTTTTAACGATAATATGACTTACGAAAAGTTTGTTACCCACCAACTTGCTGGCGACCTAATTAAAAACGCAGATCAGGAAAGCATAAAAGCAACTGCTTTTAACAGGCTTCATAAGAAAAATTCTGAGGCTGGTATAATCTTTGAAGAATACCGCTCTGAATATGTAGCAGACAGAACAATAACCTTCGGCAGCGCCTTTTTGGGAATGACTCTTGAATGTGCCCGATGTCACGACCACAAATATGATCCTATCAGTCAAAAAAACTTTTACGAATTATCCAGTTTTTTCAATAATACATTTGAAATAGGATCGGCCGTATATGGCCCAGGCCAAAGTCCTGGCCCTTCTTTATTATTAACATCTGAAAAGGAACAAGAAGTTATTAAATATATTGAGGAAGAATTAGAATCAAAGCAAAAAGAAATTAGAGTAGAAAAAAAATCTATTAATAAATTATTTGAAAGCTGGTGGTCGGAACCTCAAGGAGCAATTAGTGAAATAATAAAGCATGCTGAAAATGCATTAATTGCCTACTACCCTTTTGATAATTTTTATCCTCTAGCTAATGGAAAAAAATTCAATAGTGAAGCAGGCTTGTCAGGATTAAAGCCAGCTTCTATAAAAGAACCTCATATAAAAAAGGGTTGGAAAAAACAAGGGCTATTTGTGAGTGAGTTTACGGAAATGACCCTCCCAAAAAACGTAGGTAAGTTTGATCAAACAGATCCTTTTTCACTTTCATTTTCAATATTTCCAGATGGTAAATACAAAGATGCAATGATATTTGGACATTGTGAGCAAATAAGAATCGGTCTAAAAGGTTATTCATTATTTCTAAACGAAAACAAATTAAAGTTCATTATCGCAAGATCTTGGCCACAAAATGCAATTGAGATTGAAACTAAAAGTGCAATCCCATCTGGTAAATGGACGTCTGTAATAATAACTTACGACGGAAAGGGACTTGCCTCAGGGCTTAACTTATTTATAAATGGAGAAAAAGCCTCTGTTAAAAGGTCAGGGGATCAATTGTATAAATCGATTTTATTCAATCCAGATATACACACTTATGGCTTTGATGGATTTAGGATAGGCCCTCAACACAAATTCAAAACTTATCTCAAAGGCGGATTCGATGAGTTAAAAATTTACAGCAAAGCACTTACTGCCATAGAAATTGCTTACCTAAACGATAAAACTTTTTTTGACCTTTTAAAAAAACAAAATGTATATGTTGATTTCAAACCCCTTTTTAGAGATTTCTTTCTTGAAAATCTAGATAATAAAATTGTTAATCTTGAAAATGATTTTAATCGCTTAAGAAAAAAGTTAACCAATGTCTTAGACCCAATTCCTGAACTAATGGTGATGGGTGATAGATCTGAGAAAAGATCTAC
>CABXUL010000018.1 GCA_902515395.1 uncultured Bacteroidota bacterium
AAATTCCCATTTTCGTAATAACTCTTAAATTCACCATCTTTATTGCCAGAATCCATCTCCATAAATAATTTAACCTTTCCATCTGAAAAAAATTCCTCATATATTCCACTTAACTTTCCATCAATAACATTAAAAGACCTTATTATATTTCCTTCGTTATCATTTTGATAAACTTCACCTGAAAAAGGTTTTTCTTTAAAAAAATAAGTTGAATCTCTTGACGTTCGATAAACAATTAGTTTATCAATTGAAACAACTCTATCGATTTTTTCACAACCAATTATTATGAAAAAAAGAAAAAAATACCTTTTCATCATCAACTAAATTATAAAAAGATATTTAAAGAAATCTTATGTTAAGGTTTTTAAAACAGCAGATTAACAATAAATTCATATATTTAACGTTGTATTAAGGGAGCAAATACTGACTTGGTGGACGTCACTTTAAAAAAAATACTTTTCATATTTTTTCTGCTCTTATCTTTTGGATCAATTTATGGTCAAACTCCAGATCTAAAAGCTAAGGCAGAAGGAGGTGGAGCCTTGCCTGGAGGAAGCATCATTTGTAAAACTGATGTTGTTTTATTTGATGCAAGTGACTCGGTGGGTGGATTAGGATTCCAGTTTTTTTACAACGGTAATCCCCTCGGACCTCCCTCAGGAGTTCCGACAATTACTCATACTAATTTTTCAAATCCATCTACTTTTTCAGTAAAAGTAACTCAAAATGCGGATGGTTCTGGAACTTCAAGTACTACAACTGTAACAATAGGAACTGCAGGTCTTCTTAAAGTTTTAACCCTTTACGGAGCACATACACTAACTCCTTCTCAAACAATATGCCCAGGCGGAAATGTCGCTGAAATAACTGCCACTGCTACCCCTACTGCCACAATAGCTGGATCAATAATTAATTATCAATGGCAAATCAATAATGGTTCAGGATGGAGCAATGTGGTTAGTCCTCCCTCGGGTCAATTAGCTAGCTATACTCCACCAACTGGTTCTGTAACAATAACAACCTCATTTAGGAGACTTGTATCTATTACTAATTCTATTACATGTGAAGTTCCTGAGGCAGCTCGAATTTCAAGTATTCATACAGTACTGGTTAGTACGTCATACACAGCTACATTAACAACAGCCCCTAGCCCTGCTGAAATATGTGATGGTGAAAGTATTACATTTACTGCAGCACCAGTTGCTGATGCTAATTATGAATTTTTTCTAAATGATAATTCCCAAGGAGCTGCTAGCAGCGAGAATACATTTACTGTAACCCCTACTGATGGGCAATATGTTTATGTTAAAATAACGAAAAACGGATGCGAGGTCCAGTCAAATTCTGTGACGATAACCGTAAATAATTTACCAGATCCAAGCCTTACTACTCCTGGTTTTGCAGGATCAATAATATGTGAAACCTCTCCACCATCGGTCACAGCTATCCCAGCAGGGGGTGTTACTCACACATTTTATGTTAATGATGTACTAGCGGTTGATGGCTCAGTTACAGGTAATACCCTTGATTTAAGTAAGGTTGATTTGACTGGATCTACAACTGTCACGATAGATGTTGTTGTTACTGACCTTATCACAGGATGCATTAAAAGAACAAGTGTTGATGATGGTTCATCTTTAGTTTTAACGATAAATAGACTTGAAGGGTCTAATAATATTACAACAAATCAAGTTAGTTACTGTACTGGAGAAGATCCTAAATTAATTTCTGGAAATGCAAATCCAAATTCAAGTCAAGGTGCAGTTATAAGTTATAAATGGCAGGAAAGAACCCCAGCCGAATCTACTGTTTGGGAAGATATCCTCAATTCTAATAGCCCTAATTTTGATCCACCACCTACTATTGGTGTAGGTGTTCACGAATTTAGGAGACTCGTTACTTCTAGCTTAGACTCAGCTACTTGTACTCCTACAAATGACCTATACTTTTCAAATACTGTTACACTTACTGTAGGTGGTGATGCAGGCGTATCACCAAATGTTACATTAACAACTGATATTGGAGGTGGAGGAAATACTGTATGTAAGGATACAAATATAATATTAACTGCCACTGCGAGTCCAAGTGTAAATTGGTATGAGTTTATAATTGATGGTGCTTCTCAAGGATTTCAAGCTAGTCCTACTAATACCTTTAATTCTGCCTCATCAACTGTAACTTTTACAGGATCAGTAAATGTAAAAGTTAAGGTTTACACAGGTGTATCAACTGGAACTGGATGTGTTGGAGAAGATGAATTTGTAGTAAATATTAATTCTCAATCAAATCCAAATACAATCCAATATAATGGAACTAATAATCTGTGTAATGGAGATACTCCAGATGCTTCAATTCAGGGAGTTTCTAACCCTATTTCAGATTTGTCTGCACTAGGAGGAGTAATTCAATACAAATGGCAATATAATAACGGTGGAGGTTGGCTAGATCTTGACCCATCAAATAGTGCCAATTTTACACCTGGTGCCTTGTTTGCCACAACTAGCTATCGTAGGATTTCAAAATCTTTATACAATGGAATTTTATGCCCAGTCGACAATTCGCTGATTGCATCGAATGTTGTAACAATAACTGTTGATGCTGCTCCCACACCTTCAGCTGTTTTGTCTTCTGGGCTTTCTTCAAACACATTGTGTTCCGGTACCAATTCAATAACCCTTGATGCCTCTCTAAGCACTGATGGAACGAGCTATCTCTTCTTTCACAATGGTGTGCCTGCATCATCACATCCATCAGCTAGCTCTTCATTTACAACTACTGCTACTATTTCTGATGGACATGTTTTCAAGGTAAGAGTTTACTCAGGGGCAAACAGAACTGGTTGTTTTGATGAAACAGAGTTCACCATATCTATTAATTCTATTTCAGGAATTAATGAAATTGGTCCAAATAATCAAACTCATTGTGATGCCTCTGAGGTTCAAATGTTAAATTCATCTCAACCAGCTCCAACTGGATCTGGCCCTACAACCTATCAATGGGAAATAAGACCTGCTGCAACAGGTAACTGGGATCCAATTGATGGAGCAATTAGTGAGACTTTAACTCCAACTGTCTCTGGCTCCTCCTCTGCATACAGAAGACAGGTGAGTAGTACTTTGAATGGGGTTAAATGCTCTGTTTACAGTAATATTGTAACGGTCACAATTAGCACATCTACACTTACTGCTCAAATTGATTCAGATAAGCCATCTCATACTGTTTGCGCATCAGATACAGGGAATATTACTTTTACTGCCACTGAAGATAACGGTGCAGCTTCCTACAGGTTTTATATCAATGGAGAATTAGTTCAAAATAGTACTTCAAAAACTTACTCACATACGATATCAAGTTTTACAAGTAATGCAACTGTAACACTTAGATTATACAATGATTTAGGCTGCTTCGAAGAAGACCAATTAATTGTTAAGCTTAACTCTTTAAACCCTGGAGTTATATCAGGTACTACAACAGTTTGTGCCAACTCAAGTGAAATCATTACTTTAAGTAATGCAACATCTGGAACAATTAATGGAGCTACTGCAATAGATGGTGATTACCAATGGCAATATTCAGACGACAATAATAATTGGAGTGATATAATTATTAATGGAAACAATTCATCTTTTAACGTGCCTTCAGTCCCCGCTCCACCTGAAAGATACTACAGAAGGTTAATAAAAAATACTTTAAATACTGTTTCTTGTACGCTTTTTAGTAATACCATTAAAATTTCAGTATCAACTGCCCCAACCCCAATTTTATCTAATAATAAAACTGGAGTGGCATCATCTGTATTAGTATGTGATGATGAAAGTTTAATTTTCACTGGTTCTGGTGGTCAATCTTTTCAATTTTTCATCGGAGGAGATTTAAGACTTACGACGAATTTTAACTCAGGCCCTGCCTCTGCAAATTTTAATCCGGCTAATTTTGGTGGTATTGTAGACGGTGATGAGGTAACTGTTAAAGTTTACAACAAAGTACTGAATGGAGGAAATCCTGATCCAACTGCTTGCTCATCAATTTCAAGCCCTGTTACAGTGAATATTAACCCTGTTCCAAATGCAACTATTTCGTCTGATAAGCTTAATAATACCATTTGTGATGATGAGTCATTTAAAATAACTGCGACTGCTGGTGGAATTGCTGGAGCCTCGTATGAGTTTTCATTAAATGGTGTTTTTTCAGACATTGTTACAGCAACCTCAACTGAAACTTCTGTAGAGTTTATTCCAACAGCACCATTTACAAATTCAATTTTAGTTTCGGTAAAAGTTACAACACCTTCAGGTTGTGTAGCTACAACATCATTAACAATGATTGAAAATATTATCAATTCTCCTGGAACTATTAGTGGAACTCAATCTGTATGTTTTAATGCTCAACCTTCAGAAATTACTGGAGTTACAACAGCCACTGAGCTAAGTGGTTCAGCAACCATTACTTATCAATGGCAAAGTTCGCCAATTGCTAATTTTAGCTCAAGTGTAACGACGATAATTGGAGCAACATCTGAAAACTACACACCAAATCCACTTACTGAAACTACTTACTTTAGAAGACTTGCTGTTTCAGTACTCAATTCAAAGGCATGTACTTCTACTACTGACATTGTTGAGGTTGAGGTAAAAGATGGTCCAGGTGGACAGTTGCTTCTTAATGGAGAAAATGTTAACAGTAAAACTCTTTGTCCTGATCAAAACCTAATTCTTAGTGTCACTGGTATAGCAGACGCAGCAAATAAATCATTTGAATACAGAAGAGGTGGCGTTGTGATTAATACCTCAAGTAGTACTATATTTGAAGTGCCTAATCCATCGGGTACTGCAAACTATAGCGTACATGTCTACGATATGCCTCTTCTAGGAGCAGGCATTAATCCTGCTGCTTGTAGGTCTCTTACTAACTCTATTGTAATTACTATTGCTGATGAAGAAGTTGTTCAACTTGATGTTACTGGAGCTATTGGCAATACCTATTGCTCTGGTGATAACGTTGTATTTACTGTCGCAAGCCCTGCTGGTACTAACTATGAGTTTAAATTAAATGATCAACCCCTACAAAATGGCGCTAGTAATACAACTAGCTCTACTAATATTACCAATAACTCTATTGTTTCAGTTATTGTTACCCTAGCTAACGGATGTACTGCCTCTACCTCTGTAACGCTTATTGAAAATACCATAGACTCTCCAGGGACAATAACTGGAACCCAGTCAATTTGTTTTAATGGGCAACCTACACAATTATCAAATGCTACAACAGCAAGTGCAACTAATGCCAGTGCAACAATATCATACCAGTGGCAAAGTTCCCCTAATGCTGACTTTAGTGCAGATGTAACTACTATTGGTGGAGCTATTAATGAAAACTTTACCCCTGGGATACTTTCTCAGACAACTTACTTTAGAAGACTTGCTGTTTCAGTACTCAATTCAAAGGCATGTACTTCTACTACTGACATTGTTGAGGTTGAGGTAAAAGATGGTCCAGGTGGACAGTTGCTTCTTAATGGAGAAAATGTTAACAGTAAAACTCTTTGTCCTGATCAAAACCTAATTCTTAGTGTCACTGGTATAGCAGACGCAGCAAATAAATCATTTGAATACAGAAGAGGTGGCGTTGTGATTAATACCTCAAGTAGTACTATATTTGAAGTGCCTAATCCATCGGGTACTGCAAACTATAGCGCATATGTCTACGATATGCCTCTTCTAGGAGCAGGCATTAATCCTGCTGCTTGTAGGTCTCTTACTAACTCTATTGTAATTACTATTGCTGATGATCTTGATGTCCAAATAGGGGTAACAAACGCTATAAATAATACTTTTTGTGATGGAGACAATGTAGTAATTACTGCAAGTGTGAATCCTGCTGTACCAGTTAATATATATAGTTTCAAATTAAATAATGTAAATCAGCAAACATCGGTATCAGATGTTTATTCTTCAACAACATTTCCAAATTCTGCCAATATTGAGGTTATCGCTACTTTAGCAAATGGATGTAGCTTTTCTTCATCAGTTACGTTGGTAAAAAATGAAATCACTTCAGCTGGAACTATTACTGGAACACAAATTATATGTAATGGAGAAACTCCTCAGCCAATTACTAATCTTACTACTGCTACTACAAGTAGTGCATCTGCCACTATTTCTTATTCTTGGGAAAGCTCTACAGACGGCGTAAGTTTCACACTTATTACTGGTCAAGTTAGCCAGAATTATTCCCCAGGTCCGTTAGTTCAAACAACATTATTTAGAAGAGTTGCAACTAGTAAATTGAATGATAAAGAATGCTCTAGAGCTACTGCTCCTCCAATAGAGGTATTTGTGACTAATGATTTGGCAGGAGGAAATATTAAACCTGATACTCCTCAAATTTTATGTTTTGGTCTTGCAGTCCAGCCTGCAACTCTTACGGTTACAAACAGTATTACTGGCCCACTAATAACGTATCAATGGCAAAGTTCATCCAATGGAGTAAATAACTGGATTGACATAAATCTTGCAAATGGACCAAGTTTTGTTCCTCCTACTCTTACTTCTACCGAAACTATTTATTATAGAAGACAAACTCTTGCTAATGGAGGTGGAGCGGGTTGTGAAGCTTTTAGTGATGTTCACGAGATAAGGGTAAATGATATTCAACCTGGATCAATAGACCCTAATTCAACAGCAACATACTGTTATGGCTCAAATCCAGGTTCAATTAACTCCATAACAGAGGCATCATCTACGTTTGGTGCAATCTCCTACCAATGGCAAAGCAGAACAGCAGCAACTGGCTGGGTAAGTATTACCGGCGCTACAAACAACAACTATGACCCAGGAGCCCTTATAGAAACAACATTTTTTAGAAGATCGGTTACAACAACTCAAAGTGGTACAACTTGCTTCGAAGCATCAAATCAAGTTATAATAAATATTTTACCAGAGTTAAATATAGGTGGTGTTTTAGCTAATCAGGTAATCTGTGAAAATACTCAACCCGCAGATTTAACTCTCAATGGTGCTACCACAGGAGCCGGAGTAACATATCAGTGGGAGCAATCTGTAGATTCAGATAACTGGACTGATATGGCTGGAGAGGTAACTACCACCCTTCAATTTAGTGCAGTTGCTACTCAAACAAGATATTACAGGGCTGTTATTACAAGTGCTGTAAATACTCCTACCGCTCTCGATCAAATGCAAATAAGTTTGACTAAAAATGCTAATGCTCTTGCTGTAGGTGAGATTTACTTCGTGAAGATAGGATCTGGAACATATCAATTTACAACCACAAATGCTGCAAGTAATACAGGTGATATTGGTGCAGGACTATCTCAGGAAATAAATGATAATGCTCCAGGTGTTTCGTCTAGTTATGATTCAGATGTAAATATCATTTCGATAATACCTCTTCAAAGTGAGATTTCTATTAACACGTCTGTTAGTACTGCATCGCATGATTTAAAATTATTGTCATCTGAAACAGGTGATGGATGTAAAGCAATTACAGATGCAATAGTTATTGAAGTTGAACAAGCATCAACATTGAATCAAACCGGAGGAAACCCCAATTCTACTGCACTATGTCCAGGAGAATCTCTTGGTTTCAATGCAGGAGATGAGCCACCATTAATTTTTGAATGGGGAGGTGGTGCTACATCTGCCAGAGTTGAGAGTCTTAACCCTGCATATGGTATTATTGTTGGGCCAGGTGGAACAATTACTAATCTCGGGGGAGGTTTCTGGAGGGTAGAAGGTGTTAATTCACTTACAATAACTGGAACTGCTGGACCTGCCAATAATTTTACAGTTAGAACTGAAGGAAGTGGGTGTACAGAACAAAATATCGATTATAGTATTGTAGTAAAACCTGAGGCAGAAATTCCTAACGTTATAATGAAAGGGCGAAACTCCATATATAATGCGGTTATAAATAGTGGAGGTAAATGGTATAATAATACAATTTGTCAGGAAAACGAAAACATTGATGGAGGTCCAGTTACTGCTCCAACTGATTTTTATACCTGCTTTGTTAATAATGGGTTCAATGTATTGTATAACGATTTTGAATGGAAACTTGATCCTCCAACTGCTGGAACCATTGTTGAAAACGAATTTCAAACTGCAACTATTGAAATTACCTCTGATTCAAATACAGTATCCGCCTCTAATGAATATAGGATAATCATTAATGGAACTACCATAAGTCCAATCATTGCTGAAGGAACAACAATTAACAACTTAGGTGTTGCCCTAAGGAATGCAATTAATGGCACAGCAGGAATAAATACTATTGTAACTGCCTCATGGAGTAATGCTCAGAAAACCTTAACGATCAAAGCTGATCAAACTAATCCACCTGCACCGCTTTATACTTTTTCAAGACTAAATCCTACAAATGCTGGAAATCATGCTTTCTTAGAAGAGCCTGCGATTGCAGTTTCAACACAAAAAATGACTGTAAATTGGGCTACAGCATTTTCAGGTACAGTTACTGTTAGTGTTCGAACTACTGGATGTGGAATTCCATCTGATTACTATAATGTCTTAATTGATGTGGTTCCAGAGACAGTTCCTAGTACTCAAGCCAGTGGAGTAACTACTCCAATTGCATTAAATGAGCAACTTTGTAATGGCTATACAACTGGTTCAGTTCCATCCTGTGAAATACATAAATGGACTGCAAATACTCAATTTTTTAGTGCCAGTCAGGGTGCATTCAATAATTATGGTTCTCTTAATTGGGAAATCATAGATCTTCCAGGAGGAAGTATTGATATTACAAATCCAGGAAATATTGATAGTCGCGGTGTTGTTGACTGGAATATAGGATATTGGGGACCTTTTCAAGTTAGAGTTACACCCGTTTCTTGTGACTCAACTACAGGAACTCCAGTCACCTCAGAGATATTTACAATAGGAGAAAGTAATGAACAATTAGCACTAATTGCACCACTAGGTGGCGATGCTACTTTACCAAGCTGTCCAATCCCAGCGGGAGTAACAACCACTACACTCAAGAATTTCGATAACTTTCCTGTTCGTTGGTATGTTAGCACTTTAAATGCAATTGAAACTGGTGGAGGGGCCAATCAGAATACTGTATTAAATGTTTTCAGCAGAAGGCTTCAAGCAGATGCGGGAACAAATAATACAGAATTGACATTATATTGGAAGCCTGGATGGAGTGGGACATTAATTGTAACTGCTGAGGCCTTAGACTGCCCTGGAATTCAAAGGAAATACCCTATAATAATTCCTGGCCCAGCTGATATTCAGCAAGTACCTGGGACGGGCAGTAATAATCAATTAATATGTACTGGGTCTGCTATTAACGATATAGAATACCACATACTTGGGGCAGCCACAGGTGTGGTTTCAGAGGCAAGTATGAACCTGCCACCAGGAATAATTCCTGTAAGGGAGGATTTCATCCAATCTACAGTTATTTCGCTAACACAAAATCCTTTTTTTGTTATTAACTCTAACAATAAATATGTTACAACTATCGATGGTGTTGATTATACCTATAATGTTGAAGTAGGTGATAATTTGGATGATATTGGAAATGGAGTTAGAACTAGTATAGCAAGTGTTATTTCTGCAACATATGTTGCTGCAACTAATTTGTTAACCATAGATGGAAATTTACCTGGTAAAAGGTTTAGTATTGTAGTAAATGAGCCTGCAGCCAATGGTGTTGATTTTGGAATCGTTACGTCAACACTAGTTATTAGTAAAATAACTCTTAAAGGAACTCCTACAGCTCAAGCATCTGGAACCTATAATTACACCTTGACTACTACCGTTCCAGATGGGAGCTGCACTTCAGATTCGGTAGGTGGTTTTATAACAATCAGTGAAAAATCAACAATTTCCTTAATTTCAGGAAGTATAAGTGAGACAGTTTGTGATGATGCAGCTATGACACCTGTTAAATTCCAGATTGGAAACGCGCTATCCGCAGATGTTTTGGATAGCGATCTACCAAGTGGAGTTTTTGATTCATTTGCAGGTGGAGTACTTACCATTTCAGGAACACCAAATATTGACCCAGCTCAGTCAACCGTTTTTACCTACACAGTGACTACTACAAATAATTTAAATGGATGTACTCCAGAGGCTACATTTACTGCTCAAATCATAGTAAATCCTTCTCCAATAATTACTGTGGCACCTGGCAGCAATCCTAATCCAACTATTTGTGCTTTTGAGACAATGGCCCCTCTTCAATTTACTGTATCAAACCCTGCATTTGGTTTAGAGATGATTGGCGGAACATTAAACACATTGGATGGAGTTACGTCTACCTTAAACATTAGACCCCAAATATTAGAACATACTTTCGGTGGAGCTGGTGGAGTAACGGAAACCATTGCAATTAAGATAAATGGTAGCGAAGACTTTAGTACTAGTGCAGTGGCTACCACGACTGTAGACGATGTTGGATCTGAATTGGCACAAAAAATTCATCAGGACAATAAGTACAATGCAGTTTACGATCCAGGTACAAAAATATTAAGAATAACTAGTGCATTTAGTGGAGTTGCATTTAGTACTGCAACTGTAACTGGAACTTCAAATATATCAATATCAAATGCAAATCTAATCCAAACATCTGCAGTATTTGAAATAACGGGGATTCCGTCATCAACAAATAACAATCCTCAAACTTTCAATTATATTCTTCAACCCGTTGGACCTTCTTGTGTCGGAGGAGCCGTTAATTTTGAAGGTGCAATAACAGTTAATCCAATTAGTTATGGTAGTCATTTAGGTACCTCTGGAGCCGAAAACCAAATTTCGTGTGATGGATCTGCTATTACACCTATTCAATATAACCTTATAGGTGCTTCAAATGCGATTCCCTCAGCAACTACTCCTGCTTGGTTGCAGAGCTCCATTGCTGGAGGTGTATTAACTATCAGCGGAACCCCTAATTTAAACATTTTGGTTGAACAAAGTTATCCTTACAGCTACTCATTAGGAGGAAACTTCTTTGGTTGCGGAGTTGCCTCAGCTACTGTATCAGGGAGAATTACACTTAGGCCAAAAGACCACTTAACCCTCATAAGTCCTGCCCAATCATTAAATCAAAATGTTTGTATCAATGAGGAAATAGTTGATATTGTCTACGAATTTAGTGGATCAGCTAATGCAATGGCTTTTAACCAACCGTTAGGATTACCTGACGGAGTAGAAGGTCAATATACCCCTAGAAAGCAGGTTTATGAAATCACTATTGGAAACGGAGCGACTGGAGTTGATAGTGAAACTTATATTGTTTACATTGGTTCAACTCCATATACTTACATAGCACCTGCTGGATCAGCTGCTGATGTAGTCGGAGACCAAATTTCTCAAAAAATTAATGGTGATATCGATGTAAGTGCCACTTATGAAGCCGCAACAAATAAAATTACTGTAACAGCAGCCGCTGCTGGTCAAAGTTTTGGAATTTTCGTTCCTGATCAATCATCAAATAGTATTGATATTAATGACCCTCTTATTGCTACTTCTCCTGGAATTTTCAGAATTTCTGGGAAACCATCAAATGCAGTTACCCCAGGTTCTTACACATACACTCTAACTACCCCAGGAATTATATGTGATTCAGATTCAGTAATCGGAACTATAAACGTAAAGGCAAATTCCACAATTTCAATAGTTGCATCAAACACAAATAATCAAACTGTTTGTGATGGTGACGATCTTGTTAGTATGGTATTTAATATTGGAGGTGGAGCCAAGGGAGCTATTTATACAGGTATTTTACCTGAAGGTCTAGATCTTTATCTTGATGATCCAAATAATCCTACTACAGCAACTATTTCAGGAACATTAAACACTGGTGATTCTGCTAGCAATATTTATGATTTCACTATAACAACTGCTTCTAACCAAGATGGTTGCTCAGAAGCATCATTTAATGCTACGATAATTGTCGATCCTAAAGACTCAATAACTTTAACCTCCAATAATCAAACTACAAGTCAAGAGGTTTGCGTTGAGTCACCAATCAATGATATTACATACGAAATAGGCGGCAATGCAAATTCTGTAGATATAGTAGGATTACCTCCTGGAGTTATTCAGGCACCAATGAGCGATAGACAACAAGTAAGTTCTATTCTTGTTACTGGTCCAGTAATTAATGCTAATCAAGTTTATACGATAAGAATTAATAATACAAGTCATACAGTTACTTCAACAGGAGGTGAGGACCAAGCTGCTCTTCTTACTCTTTTACTCAATAAAATTAATTTAGAGTCAACTGTAGTTTCTGCTACGAATAATGCTCAGAATCTTATTTTAACAGGAGTTGCTTCAGGTGTTTCTTTCAGTGTGTCAAAAGATAGAAGTGCTAATGCAATGGCAACCCTAGGAAATCCTGTCATGCAAAATGGAACAAAAATAATAACCCTTACTGGTACGCCAACCCTTAGCGCTCTTACAAGTGGTGTTTCATCAAAAACCTGGCCTATAACTATCACTACTGTAAGTGGTGGCCTTTGCGAGAATCAAACTGAAATTGTAACGATTAAGGTAAACCCAAATTCAACTGTTAGTGTAACATCTGTAAGCCCCACATTGAATCAACCGGTTTGTGTCGATTCCTCAATCGCATCAATAACATTTACAATTGGTGGCGGAGCAAGTAATGCTGCTCTTATCGGAAACCCAATAGGTATTCAGTTAACAAGAACTCCTGGAACTGATAACTTTACAATTCACGGGAAGCCTGAGGTTAATATTGTAACCCCAACTACTTATACTATGACAATCACAACAATAGGAAATCAAGAGGGTTGTCAGGAAGAAACTGTTAGTGCAATATTAAATGTTTCACCTGATGATGGAATACAATTAGCTGCAGGCTCTGGACAGCTTATTCAAACCCATTGTGTCTCAACTGGTATAGATACTATTACTTTTGATTTAACTGGAGGTTCTAACACTGCTGAAGTTACTGGCTTACCTCAAGGAATCGAAACAAGTCTTAACGTGGCATCAAGAACATTTAGTTTATCAGGTATAACCACTGAGATTGTAACTCAAACTACTGAATATAACTATACTGTTACAACATCAGGATCTTGTGACCCTGCAATATTGAATGGAAAAATAACTATTGTGCCGAATGCCACTGTAACTGTTACCTCAGTAAGTACAACTTTAGACCAAACAATTTGCGACAATACTAATGTTGATGCTATTACTTTTGAGGTTGATGGATCTTTTACTGACATAAGCTTTCAAATAGATCCAGCATTACCTGGATTTACTCCAGTATTTGACATTAATTCTGGTATTGGGTCCCTATCAGGTAAGCCAAACACTGGAATTGTATCAACTACAACCTATAGTTACACTATAAGTGTGATTGGAGACGCTAATTCTTGTGAAACTGGATCATTTACTGGTGAGCTTACTTTATTACCAAATGATCAAATAACCCATATTGGAGCGAGTGGAGCAAAAGATCAAATTATTTGTAACGGTGACAACCCTGCCCCAGGACCAAGCATAACTCCTATTGTATTTCAGATTTCAGGTGGGGGTGATTTTGCAATTGCGGAGGGTCTTCCAGATGGATTAACTCAATCGTATAGCTCTACAACTAAAAGGATAACAATTGCTGGAAGTCCTAGTTTATCAATTACACAAACAACTGATTTCGACTATATTGTTAGAACTAATGGCCTTTGCTCAGAAATGAATGAGACAGGAAAAATTACTGTTAAACCTAATTCATTTATTACCCTTACCTCTTCAGCGACAACAGAAAGTCAAATTAATTTAAGAGCAGTTTGTAATAATGGAGACTCAATCGTTCCAATAACTTATTCAATTGGTGGAGGAACATTTGCTTTCGAAGATTCTGGATTACCAAATGGAATTGTGGCTCAATCTTCAGGAGTCGGAGAAATAACTATTTCTGGAACACCAGATACTAACGATACTGAAATTACAATATATACGTATGTAATTTCGAGCACTGGAAATGAATGTGGTCCAGAGACTAGTGTAACTGGTCAAATCCAAGTAAACCCCACGCCAAGCTTTAGCAATAAAGGCGCAATAACTATTGAGAATATTACGTGTTTTGGTCTCGCAAATGGTAAAATAACAGTGCCGAATGACATTAATGCTTTCCTCTCAGGTGGACAAAGTACTAACCAGGCGGAGATAAATACCCTAACAATATCTGGAACTTTTGAGCAAGGTGACAGGTTAAGCGTGACCTTAGGGCCTGCACCAGCTGTAACCTATGAATACATAGTTAAAAATGCAAATTTTGGAAATCCAGCGCCTGAGAGTAATAATAAAATTGCAGAAAATTTTGCTCAGGTCATTAATGCAAATATTCCTGGTGAGGTACCAATCACTGCTAGCAATGCAGTTGCTGTTATAACTCTAACTGCTGACACCGCTGGAGTTCCTTTCGATGTCACACTCAACCATGGTGGTGATGGGGTCCAATCTGCTCAAAATGGTGAAATTGTTGCACAAACCACGACTCCTAATCAAACTTTAAATTATTCTCTTAGTTGGACTGGTCCTGGAGGATTCACTAGTGCAAGTTCAAACATTGAAAATCTAGAGGTTGGTAAGTATTACTTAACAGTTGCTCTAACAGGAGGCTGCACATCCACCACTGAAGAATTTGAAGTAACTGAACCAACTCAATTAAGTATTCCTCAGCCAAGCGCGTGTGGAACTACTATTACTGCTCAAGCATCTGGCGGTACTCCAAATTATAGTTACACCCTTAGAAATTTAACTACAAATCAAAGCTACCCATCAAACCTTGGTGCTATTCCAGGAGCTGTAGTATTTGATAGCACTGGAAAAGTTCAGGTTGGGGAGCTATTTAGAGTTGATGCAATAGATGCCAATGGATGTGTTGTTCAATCAGTAGGCAATACTATGCCTGGTGCTCTTGAGATTACGGATGCTAACGTTAAGGTTGTGAATGATTACTGTAATGAAAATCCAGATATTGGATTTGGTAGTATAATTTTAGATAGTGGAGGTCAATTAGCTGTCAGTGGTGGTTCAAATAACTATACTTACTCTTGGTCAGCGCCAGGCTTAAGCTATACAAATAGTACAATGAATATAAACAATCTATCACCTGGAGTGTATAACCTCACAGTTACCGATAATGTTTTCGCTAATTGTATTGTTCAAGCTAGTTACACAGTATTAGGATCTGACCCACTTGATTTAGCTCCAACCGCAGGAAATGCTCCAAACGCTGTAACTGGTGTAAGTACAAATACTGCAGTAGACCAAAAAGTGACACTTAATTGCAACTCTACAGCTCTTGTTTTAGAGGTCCAAGCAAGCGGAGGAATAAATAATAATTACATATATAATTGGGATAGAAATGGAACTGCAATTGGAGGAAATGGTAATCAGTTAACTGTTGATCCTCCAGTATCTGGTATATATAATGTTGAAGTTTCCTTAGATATTTCAGCATTAGATCCACCATTTGGTTACTCCCAAACTGATTTAATTTGTACAAAAAGCTATTCATTTGAGGTTGTTATTCCAGCTGAGATGTCAGTTGAAGAAGATACTAATAAAAGAATTGTACCTGCTTGCCCTGGAGATTTTGCTCAGCTTGTGTTTAATGTAAATGGTGGTGCTGACGGATCAGGACCATACACTGTTCAATTTGATAATGGTTTATCTGGAACATCAGCTGGTCCATCTAACAGGGAAATAATAATAACAGGAATTGATACAAGTAATCATAACACATTCTCAGGCTATACTATATCTGGTGGAGATCCTAGCTGTACAAAAGCAGGAACGCTTCCTTCTCAAATCATATTACCTAACTACAATGAAATAGAGATACAGGCAACTCCTCAAGACATAGATTGTTCTGCTAGTCAAGAGGGTAAAATAGAGTTTTCATATAATGGAAATCCTGATCTTAATACTCTGTCAATACAAATTAAATCTCCTGTATTGAATTACAATTATTTTAATACATGGCAAAATTTATCCTCTGGTGCTGGAAACGCAATAGTTGATATTGAGCAAGCTGGAACATATGAGTATACTATTTTTGGCACCCCCGTTTCAGGTGCTACATCTAATACTAATATATGTGAGCTAGACTCTGGAACTGTTGAAGTTTTTGACTCTGCCAACAGTCAGATTCTTCTTCTAGCCGTAAATGCTCAAGACCCACCATGTGATCAAGATACTGGAGGATCAATTGAGCTAGTAATTGATGAAACAACAATAACTCCACAAATGTCAATTAAGTGGCAGAAACTTACTTTATCAACATCTACTGTAAGTGCCTCTACCTCTTCAGTTAGTACAGCTACAACTGAGGTTACTACTCAAGATTGGCAGTATGTACAATCATTAGAGGGTAATTTATCAGTTCAAAATCTTGTAAAAGGTTCCTATAGAGCAATCATAAGAAGTAATAATGAAGGGAACTGCGCAAATAATGAAATAACTACCTCAACTCAAGTTATTGGTGGAAGAGGATTTGAGTTATTGAATTTAAGGTATTTAGATGCACCTGCTGCTGACAGCTCTGTAAGTGAATGCTCTGTTGATAATATCAGATATAATATCGAGTTTACACTTGCTAATGAGAAAATAACTGGGGGTAACATTGAGATAACTGTCAATAAGACAGGTGGAGCTGGAGTTGGATATTCTGAAATATTTGATTCCTCCAATGCCTCATCTGATACAGCAAAAATAACATGGCCCTTAACCTCGGATAGATCTGGAAACTATAGGATTAAAAGTGTTCCATTTGGTGATTATGAAATAAAAATAAGTGAAACTGGAGGGGCAACTGATACATGTGAATTGAATCAAATTTTAATTATTCCAGGTCTGGAGGAAATTTCTTACATCGGAGATATGTCTTATACCCTTGATAAGTGTGACCCTGAGTTTGAGTTATCTGCTGAGATTCAAGGAGGCGTGCCATTTGTGAGCTCTAATGGAGAACCATTCTATAAATACAATTGGCAACTTAACTCAACTGAGTTTGGCGTATTAGAGTATACTGGAAAAACAATTACTGTGAAGTATCCTGGTGAAATCTCTCTTACTGTTCAGGATAGTAAAGGATGTATAGTAGATATAACGAGCACTGATAAAATTCAGGTTAGAAATGAAATTTCTAGATATTACCTAGAAGAAGGTTTATCACTTGTAACTAATGGTGTTACTCCTACAACTACTGCCGTATATGCATTAGAACCTTCCTGTGCAGATGCTGAAAGAGATGATGGTAAAATCAAATTTAATGTTAAGGGTGGTAATTATATTGAAGGTAACAATACCGTTTCTTATCCCTACACAGTTCAATGGGAAAAGTACGACTCTGCATCCGGTTCATATGTATTAATGGATGGCACGAACGGTTTACAAGACCTCTCTAATCAAGAATTTGCAAATGATTTAGTTTCTGGCCAATATCGTGTCACTATTGAACCAACTGATTGGGAATGTTCGGTTAATTCTGTTGACTCCGGAATTGGAATAACCAAAGTCATAGTTGTTCCCCAAAATGACGATTTGATAATTACAAATGGTCCATTGATTGATGTAAGTGAAACAAACTTTACTGATGGCTCAGTCACAATCTGTGATGTTGGTGGCTCTGGTTTCTTATATTTAAATGTATTTAACAATCAGGAAGGGGAACTAAATTTTGAATATGAGGGTGTAACAGTTGCCTCAGAACAGTTAGATAACACATTATATAAGGTAAGAATTGATAGCTCAGTAGAGAAAGGTATACTTACGATTAATAATGTCCAAACTGGTTGTAGATTGGAAGAGGAAATAAACCTTCAAATTGGTGAGCCCAATTTTAGCTTCAGCTCATTTAATTCTCAAATATCAGGTAATTCCTCTGACACACAGTTACCTATAATTTTAGCAAGGGAGGAAGTTACTTTTACAAACACTTCAACTGGAACAGCAAGTTATTATGAGTGGGATTTCGGAGATGGTGGACCAGTGGAGAGAAAATATAGCCAACTTGGAGGAACATCTTCTCCTGTAACAAATATATATGGAGTATCGGGTACTTATTATCCAAGACTTAGAATGTACAATTCAATTGGATGCTACAAAGAAAAAGTTGAAACCCTGGTAGTAGGCAAAGGATACAATGTAATGGTTCCAAATGTATTCACTCCTAATAGTGATACATATAACGATATGTTTAAACCCCTGTTTAGTGGATTTAAATCAATTCAAATGACAATCTATGATTATAGAGGTAATCTTCTATACACTGAAGAAAATTCTGTAGACCCAAGCAATCCTCTCTCATCAATAAGTTTATCAGGATGGAATGGGGATACACAAATTGATTCTCCATATTATATTTATTCAGTCTATGGAACAACCCTATTTGGAGATATTGAGGTACAAAAAAGTGGGACATTTATAATTATCAGATGATGCTTAAAGAAATTAAAAAAATATTGTGCATTATACTGGTGATTTTATCACCGCTAATTGTCAAAGCACAAGAAGATTATGTAGTCAACCAGATTAAGTTCTTGCAAAAATCTAATGCTAGCTTTTTTGGAATGAATCAATTAAATAGAGTTGGAGTTCTTTTTAACTCTCTAAAATTAAATGAAACCAGTAATATGGATAACAAATATGCTTTTGGATCCGTTGCTTTTCAGGATAAAAATTTCTCTCTTGGATTTGATATTAATTCCTTTAAGATAAATGATATTGGATTAACCAATTCATTAGTGAATTTATCATATGTATATAAAATACAAATCTCGAACTATTCATATTTTTTGCCTGGTTTAACCCTAGGATTAGGGAGCTCAAGCGTTAATGCTGATAATTTAATTTTTGAGGATCAGCTAAATATGTCCACTGGCTTCATTAGCACTGAAACAATTGATCCACTAGCCCCTCTAATAGCAAATATAAATTACTTTGATTTAGGTGCCTCTTTCATTATTCATAATGAATTCTATATGATTGGTTTGAGTCTTAAACACCTAAATAAACCTAATATTTCTTATAACAAAGAAGTTCCATATACAAAACCTATACGTGTTGGTCTTCAAGCAGGTTACGAATTCGACATAAATCCATTTGAAAGAGGTCTTCTTCCAAGATTTTCTTATTTATATACGTTTTTAAATCTTGTAAAATATGGGGAGGCTATTTATCTAGGATTAAATGAAGAATTTCAACTAGGTGAATTCTCAATTGGATTTACACAACAAACTGGATCGGTTAACTCATTTAGTTTGAACAATTTTGGAATGACAATAGGACTAGCTCTTGAAAATTTTGATTTTGGATTGCACTATAATTTCTCAAACAGAAAACCAGGAAAAGTCTTCTCCCCCAGTCTATTTGAGCTGAGTATTATTTTCGACTTTAGCATCTATAGAAGAAACAATAGAGGAATTTATAAAAAGTTACAGATTGATAATTATTACTAATAAATTACTCCTTTATAAACCCTTTTTCAATCATCCATTCATCATTGTAGATCTTAGCGATGTAACGGCTTCCAGAATCATGAAGTAATACAACTACAACATCATCAGAATTAAAATTATCTTTTAATTGTAAAACAGCCTTAACTGCAGCGCCGCATGAATTTCCAGCAAATATACCTTCTTCTCTAGCAAGTTTTCGAGTATATAATGCTGCATCTTTATCTGTAACTTTTTCAAAATGATCAATACTTTCGAAGTTTACATTTTCAGGTAATATATCCTCACCAATTCCCTCAGTTACATAAGGATATATTTCATTCTCATCGAAAATACCTGTTTCATGATATTTTTTAAAAACAGAACCATAAGTATCTACACCCCAAATTTTGATTGAAGGATTCCTTTCTTTTAAATACTTTGCGACACCAGAAATAGTTCCACCTGTCCCAACACCTACAACAAAGTGTGTAATCTTTCCATCAGTTTGATCCCATATTTCAGGACCAGTCTGTTCATAATGTGCGATACTATTAGAAGGATTATCATATTGATTAACATACCAAGAATTTGGAGTTTCATCGGCCAAACTTTTTGAAACACTATAATAAGATCGAGGATCATCGGGCGCTACAGCTGTAGGACATACGACTACTTTAGCCCCCATGGCTCTTAGAACATCAAATTTTTCTTTGGATTGCTTATCATTAGAAACGCATATTAATTTATATCCCTTCACAATAGCAGCAAGAGCCAATCCCATTCCAGTATTGCCTGAGGTTCCCTCAATAATAACACCACCTGGTTTTAATCTTCCGTCAGCTTCAGCATCCTCAACCATTTTTACTGCCATTCGATCTTTAATAGAGTTTCCTGGATTGAAACTTTCAACTTTTGCCAAAACCAAAGCTGGGATCTCCTTGGTAATTGTGTTTAGCTTTACTAATGGAGTATTACCAATAGTCTCTAAAATATTTTTGGAGTATTTCATTGATTAATTTTCAAAGTAAAGATACCACATACTTTATAAAAATTAAATAAGCGTTATTAAACTAACGGAATTGCAATACTTTCGATGCACTTATATTGTTAATAACTAATAATGGTATAAATAACAAAATACTACTTACAAACAAAACTCCAAGATTGATAAATATTAAATCGAAAAAATCAATCATTACTGGGGCCTCATTTACATAATAAGTAGAAGGATCTAGTCGAACCCAGCCAAAATGCTTTTGGCTAAAATAAAATATTAATCCAAATAAATTTCCCCAAAAAAGACCATATCCCATAATAACTATTCCATTATATAAAAATATTTTACGAATCAAACCGTTATCAGCACCGATCGTCTTAAATAAACCTATCATTCGAGTTCTCTCTAACACCAAAACCAACAAAGTAGTTGACATATTGATAACACCAACCACAATCATAATAATAATAATAATCAATATATTAAAGTCGAAAAGTGATATCCACTGAAAAATTGTAGCATATTGTCTCGAGATTTTAACAGCATCCAAATCAGACGGTAACTTGACATAAATCGATTTTTCAATAGAATTTAATAAGTTTAAATCTGAAATAAAAACTTCATAGGCACCAATCTGATTTGATTTCCATTTATTTATGCGTTGAATATGCTTGATATCTCCTAATATAAAGTTATTATCGAAATCAGAAAAACCTGATGAAAAAAGACCTTTAATCTTAAACCTACGAATATTAGGTATATTCTGTGACATCGAATTCTGAAAAAAAGCTGAAATCTGATCACCTACTCCAACAGATAATCGGTTTGCAATAACTTGTGATATCAAAATTTGTTCAGAGGGAAGGTCAGTGAATTCTGGAAAACTACCTTCCACTAAAAAGCTTTTTAAACTTTCCCATTTATAGTCATCTGATACACCCTTAAAGACAATCCCGTCAAAATCAATCTCAGACTTTAATAATCCAGCCTTAATCGCTACTTTTTGAACATGTGTTACTCCAGGTTCGTTTTTCAACATCCCATAAATCTCTTGAGTATTAGTAATGGGTAGAACTGAGATTTGAGATTCACTATTCTCAAAAGGAGATACAACAATATGACTATTAAAAGTAGCTGTTTTATTTTCAATATGTTTCTGTAAGCCCTTACCTGTTGAAACAGCTATTATAATCGTTGTGATTCCAATTGCAACAGCCAATATGGCTATTTTAATTATACGAGCAGAAACACTACCTTTATCTAAATGACCAATACGCATCCGGCGCGAAATAAATAAAGGTAAATTCAAATTAAATTTGTTTTATGAAAGACTCTTTCAAAAGTACATTTTTATTTTTTCTTTTCTTTAATTTAGGTTTTATATGCCTTGGTCAACAAAAGATAATTACTGGTGCGGAACAGATTCCTAAATATATCGATATTCTTAAGGATCAAAATATTGGAATAATAGCCAACAAGTCTTCAATTCTATCCATAAACAGTCACCTTATTGATACCCTTATATCACTTGGTATGAATATAAATAAAGTCTTTGTCCCTGAACATGGCTTTAGAGGAGAGGCAGACGCAGGAGAAAAAATATTTAGTCAAAAAGATCCGAAAACTGGCCTCACAATACTCTCTCTTTACGGAAACCAAAGAAAACCAACTAACGAACAGCTTAAAGGTATATCAACTATGGTCTTTGATCTTCAAGATGTTGGAGTAAGATTCTATACTTACATTTCAACTCTTCACTACATAATGGAGGCCTGTGCTGAGAAAAATATTACATTAATTGTCTTAGATCGTCCCAATCCTAATGGACACTTTATTGATGGGCCTGTATTAGAAAATGACTGTAAAAGTTTTGTAGGAATGCACCCAGTTCCAATAGTATATGGAATGACCATAGGAGAATATGCTCAAATGATTAACGGTGAAGGATGGTTAAATAATCAAATAAAATGTCAACTTAAGGTAATAAAGTTGAATAACTATACCCACAAAACCAACTACGAATTACCTTTGAGACCCTCCCCCAATCTTCCTAATTCTCAAGCCATTGCTTTATACCCAAGTCTCTGTTTATTAGAGCCTACCGTTATCAGTGTGGGTAGAGGAACTGAAATGCAATTCCAGATTTTCGGCCATCCAAATCTACCTAAATCAAAATTTAACTTTACACCTAAATCTAATTTTGGTGCTAAGTACCCTAAACTAGAAAATAAAATTTGTTATGGAGTAGACCTTAGAAAATATAATACGACAAATAAAATTGAACTCAAATGGATCATTGATTCTTATAGTAATTTTCCAGAACCCAAAAGTTTTTTTAAAGAAGGTTTCTATAGGATTGCAGGAACCAAAAAACTAAAAACACAGATTGAAGAAGGATTGAGTGAAAAAGAGATTAGGAGAACTTGGGAAGAGGGTCTGATTAATTTTAAAAAAATTAGGCTTAAATATTTACTTTATTAGAAATAGTGAGTAATAAATTAGATTTATTCGGTAAAGCATTGTGGGATTATTATAAAAAAAAGGGAGCAAACAAGATAATAACTTGGACAAGTCTCACCGAAGAAGATCCAATTCTTCTAAGCCATTTTTTTAGATCCTTTGATGAAATGCCCAAGTTGGAACAAAAAGCATTAAATCTTTCAAAGGGAAAGGTTTTGGATGTAGGTTGTGGAGCAGGGAGTCACAGTCTGTATTTACAGAATAAAATGAAACTTGAAGTCTTTGGAATTGACCATTCACCTGGTGCAATAGCAACTGCTAATGCAAGAGGCTTAAAAAATACAATTGAGCAATCAATTTTTGATTATAAAGAAGAAATCTTTGATACCATTTTACTCTTGATGAATGGACCGGGTATATGTGGTAAACTGAAGAATTTAAGAGGCTTACTAATACATCTTGCCAGCCTTCTTGATTATGGTGGGCAAATTCTATTAGATTCGTCTAATTTAATATACTTATTTGACCAAACCGAGAGTGGTGAAAGAATCCTACCTACATCAAATTATTATGGAGAATTAGAATATGGGATTAGTTATGATAATAAAAAAATTACTTTTCCATGGTTATATGTCGATATTGAAAGCCTAAAGCAGGCTGCTTCCGAGGTGGGTTTAATAACCCATATTATTATGATGGGAGAAAACTGGGATTATTTAGCACGTTTAGTTAAGGAATGTTAAGGTATTTATGAGTCTGAAGGGAAACCCTCCATTTTGGATTTTTCATAATATAATCAACGATTAACGGGATCATTTTTTCCCTTTTACTCCATTCAGGTTGGAGATAAAGCTTACAATCCAAACGTACGTTTTGAGCTTGTGACTCAGCAAAACTAAAGTCATCTTTGTTGTAAATAATAATTTTTAGTTCATCTGCCCTATTGTAGGCATTTACCATTGGTAATTTATTTTTCTTTGGCGATAGACAAAACCAATCCCAATATCCAGAGATCGGATAGGCTCCAGAGGTTTCAATATGAATTTTGATGGAAAGCGACTTTAAGCCTTGCGTTAGTGGTCCCATATTCCACATCAAAGGCTCCCCCCCGGTAACTACTACTGTGTCTGAACACTTTTTAGCGGCATTAATTATTTTTGTAATAGAAGTAACAGGGTGAAGATTGGGATTCCAACTTTCCTTAACATCGCACCAGTGACATCCTACATCACAACCTCCTACTCTAATAAAGTAAGCAGCACTTCCTTTATAATAACCCTCTCCTTGAATTGTATTAAAAGCTTCCATCAAAGGAAGAACCTCACCCAATTCAAGCTTTTGATCTTTTTTTTGAAGATACATATAGCAAAGATAAAGTATAAGGCTCCAAAGTTCTGTTAAAAAAAGGTATATTTGATGGGAACCTAACTTGAGAATTATTAAATAAATATGAAACGATGGCAAAAAGTGATTGACTCTACTTACGCTAAAGTTTTCTCAGATTCAAATCAAAAAAGGATCGAATTTGCTACCCTTTGGTTTTCTCTTATTGGTTTTGTCATTCACCTGGTTCTTATTTATGCCAAAAAATTTAATTGGTTTAATATACCTTTTGAGGCCAATTTACTCATTGATCCAATTTCTGCGATATATACTCCATTTTCTATCATTCTCGTTTATGAGATTTATCTCTTAGTTGTAAACCTTCCAAGATCTTTTACTCATTCTGTTTCCAAACAATTTGAAATTATTTCTCTAATTCTAATTAGAAGGATTTTTGCTGACATTCCTCAAATTGATCTGAATGCAAATTGGTTAAATACTCCAGAAAATCTTCAATTAGTATGCGATGTTTTTGGGGTCCTGATTCTTTTTTACCTTATCTTTCTTTTCAATAAAGGCAGGTTAAAGTTGCCTAAAAAACCATTAAATCCAAATATAACAAGCTTTGTTACTTCTAAAAAAGCAGTTAGTCTTATTTTATTACCCATTTTGGTAGTTACCTCGTTTTTCAGTGCCTATTCCTGGATTTATGAACTTATGTCAAACAATACAAGTACAGATATCAATTCAATATTTTACAATGAATTTTTTACAATCTTGATTTTAGCTGATGTTTTCATTCTACTACTTTCTTTTCAATATACTGAAAGGTACTCTCAATTAATACGAAACACAGGATTTGTAATATGTACCATACTAATTCGTCTGTCCTTTGGAGTTAAAGGGCTGACCAATGTGATATTGATTGTTTCTTCAGTTGCATTTGGATTATTGATACTTACAATTTACAACTTAGAGGAGAACCCTGAAAAAAAATCTATAAACCCAGATTGAGCCTAGTTGGCTCTCCGCTCACATGAGAGTAAAGTATTCTTCAATAACATTGCAATGGTCATAGGTCCAACACCACCAGGTACAGGGGTTATATAACTTGATTTTAAAGCTACATCTTTAAAATCTACATCCCCTTTAATTACATAACCTTTAGGATAATTTTCGTCTGCAACTCTCGTGATTCCCACATCTATAATAATTACACCTTCTTTAACCATATCTCCCTTAAGAAATTCTGGAATTCCAAGAGCTGATATAATTATATCGGCCTTTTGAGTAAGTTTTTCTAAATTATTTGTTCTGCTATGGGCTAACGTTACCGTAGCATTCCCAGGATTTCCCTTCTGGCTCATCAATATACTAATCGGACGACCAACTATATGGCTTCTACCAATAACTACACAATGTTTTCCTGAAATATCAAGCCTGTATCTTTTGAGCATTTCCATAATGCCAAATGGGGTAGCAGGAATAAAAGATTCCATATCCAATGCCATACGTCCAAAATTAGCAGGATGAAAGCCATCTACGTCTTTATTTGGATCAATAGCCATAAGAATTTTCTCTTCATCTATATGTTTGGGTAAAGGAAGCTGAACTATATATCCGTCTAGGGTCAGATCACTATTAAGGGCCTTAATTTTTGATAGTAAAGCTTCCTGGGAGATAGAATCTTCAAGTCTTATAAGAGTTGACTTAAAACCTACTTGCTCGCAAGACCTAACTTTGCTTCCAACATAAGTTAGACTAGCACCATCATTACCAACTAAAACTGCAGCCAGATGGGGGACTTTTAATCCATTATCTTTTCTTGCGATTACTGCTAATTTTATTTCTTCCTTGATTTGTTGGGATAACTTTTTCCCGTCTAGTAATTCCATAATTTATTTTAACCCCTGAAACATTTGCATCATTTGTTTTCCTTTGCCACCTTGCATCATCTTCATCATTTTACTCATTTGATTAAATTGTTTGATCAACTGATTGACCTCATTGATATCTCTTCCTGCTCCTTTTGCAATCCTGTTCTTTCGGCTATGGTTTAGTATTGCTGGTTGGGATCGCTCTTTTGGAGTCATTGATCCAATAATTACTTCTATATATTTGAATGCATCATCATCAATATCAATATCACCCATCATTTTTCCAGCTCCTGGTATCATACCAATTAAATCTTTCATATTCCCCATTTTCTTTACCTGTTGTATTTGTGAGAGAAAATCATCAAAACTAAATTGATTCTTAGCTATTTTCTTACTGATTTTGCGAGCCTCATCCTGATCAAATTGCTCTTGAGCTCTTTCGACCAAGGAAACAACATCTCCCATACCCAATATACGATCTGCCATTCGTTCAGGATAAAAAATATCCAATGCCTCCATTTTTTCTCCAGTCCCAATAAATTTTATAGGCTTATCCACAACTGATTTGATAGATAAGGCAGCTCCACCACGAGTATCGCCATCTAGTTTGGTTAATATCACCCCATCAAAGTTTAGCTTATCGTGAAATACTTTAGCAGTATTTACGGCGTCTTGTCCTGTCATGGAATCTACGACAAATAATGTCTCATCAGGACTAACTGCACTATGAATATCCGAAATTTCTTTCATCAAGACTTCGTCGACTGCAAGCCTACCTGCAGTATCAATAATTACTAAATCCTTATTCTTTTGTTTAGCTTCAGAAATTGCTTTCTCAGCAATTTTCACAGGATTTTTTTCCTCTAAGTTACTATAGACCTCTACTCCTATTTGCTCTCCAAGTATATTCAGTTGATCAATTGCAGCAGGACGGTAAACATCACAGGCTACCAAAATTGGATTTTTTTGCTTTTTATTCTTAAAGTAATTGGCTAGTTTACCACTGAAAGTTGTTTTTCCAGAACCCTGTAAACCAGACATTAATATTACTGCTGGTTTTGAGGAAAGATTTATTTCCTCTGCAGTACTGCCCATTAATTCAGTTAATTCATCTTTAACGATTTTGATCATTAGTTGACCAGGCTGAAGACTAGTTAATACCTTAGCGCCAATTGCCTTTTCTTTAACAGTATTGGTAAATTCTTTGGCGATCTTAAAGTTAACATCAGCATCGAGCAATGCACGCCTAACCTCTTTTAGAGTCTCTGCAACATTAATTTCTGTGATCTTGCCGTGGCCTTTTAAAACTTTAAAGGCGCTTTCAAGCTTACTGCTTAAACTGTCAAACATATTCTAATTTGATTATTTAAAGTAAATTTAATCTTTTCAATTTTATTAAGAACCTCTAAATGTCAAGCATTTTTATATTTCATAATTCCGATCACTAAAGTATGGGGAAAAGTTATGGCTGCTAGAAATGAAAAAAAAAGAGGCATAAAATAATCGGCTTCAAAATCCATATAACGATAAACTAATAATAGAGATATCAAAGAGGCAATCCAATAGATAATTGAACCTTTTAAATACTTTAAAAAAGAATTGAAGTTCAAATTACCATATAGATAAATAAGCTGCTCTTTCAATGAAGGTAAACTGTGCCAAACTACGAAGTAAAAGGCAAATGCAAACAACAATGAATTAACATAAAAAATAAATCCAAGTAGTAAAAGTATTATGCATTCTTTTATAAAATGAATCCTGAGCTGTTCAATTAACAGTACCCAAACTATCAGAATAATTCCTAATCCTATAGAGGTACTTAAAAAAAATTCATAATTAAGGCTGTAACCTGAAATTTTATTAATGATAAAAACAACATCATCGTACTGAAGAGTAAATATCATAAAGAATACTAAAGCTCCATAAAGGGTATGAAATGTAAAATTAGCGTAATTCATAGATAGTCTTTCTCCCCAATGCTGCTCACCAAAATGATAACTACTAAAAATGACAAACAAAATGAGAGTAAAAGAGGGGATTATAAAGAAAAAAGCTGCTCCCAAAAGAACCACCATCAAATAAAGTATTAAAAACCTCGTATATAAGTGATTTAAGCTTCCTTTGAATTTTTTTGACAAAATTTCAAGGTCGTTAGCACCATGCAGGATCCCAACAGTAAGTACAGCAAAGCCAGCCATAAAATCTTTTAAACTATCTGATAATAAGAAGGATAGCAATATGAAAGAAAAAGTAGTCATAATGCCAATTTGGTAATTTTTATGTGTTGTAAATATCAAATTGGTAATTTTTTTTAAAAAAAAGTGACTTTTATCTTGCTGGAGTTTAATTTTTTTTAAATTTACCTAAACAAAATAAATAATTAATTTAATTATGGAAAATCTTTTTAATTTATCAGCTGTAGTTCCTGCGATGGCTACAGACGATTATGTAGGGTTCACATTCTTTGTAGGTTGTATGGCCATGATGGCAGCATCAGCTTTCTTCTTTCTGTCAATGAATTCTTTTGACAATAAGTGGAGAACATCTATTTTGGTATCAGGTCTGATTACCTTTATCGCAGCCGTTCATTATTGGTATATGAGAGACTACTGGGCCAGTGGAAATGGTTCTCCAACCTTTTTCCGTTACGTCGACTGGATCTTAACTGTTCCATTAATGTGTGTTGAGTTTTATTTAATCTTAAAAGCAGCTGGTGCAACTAAGCAGCTTATGTGGAAATTAATTCTTTTATCCACTGTAATGCTTGTTGCTGGTTACTTTGGCGAAGGTGTTTACACTGGTGGAAACGGTCCCGCACTGTGGGGTCTAATCTCTGGTCTAGCTTACTTTGCAATTGTTTATGAGATTTGGAAAGGTGAAGCTTCAAAACTAGCTGCGTCTGCTGGTGGAGCCGTTCTTTCTGCTCATAAAACACTTGTAAAATTTGTCGTAATCGGTTGGGCAATTTACCCTATTGGATACATGGCTGGTACTCAAGGTTGGTATGGAGCTGCAGGAGAGTTTTTTGGTATGCCAATAGCTATGGATGTAATCTATAACGTTGGTGATGCTATTAACAAAATTGGATTTGGTTTAGTTGTCTACAACTTAGCTGTTAATTCAAAATAATTTAATTTATGGCTTTATTTTATTCTAGCCACGGATGTAAAAATCGCTCTTCGGAGCGATTTTTTTTTACATTTTATTAGGCATTAAAATTCCTAGAAGCTTACTCGCAGCTTCAATGTTATTAGCAACAGCTTTACAAAGTAACAAACGCATGGAACGTTTCGCTAAGTCCTGCTCACCAAAAACAGTTACATTTTGATAAAATGAATTAAATAATTTAACCAAATCATAAAGATAATTTGCTATCAATGCAGGGTTAAATTGTTCTCCCGCTATTCTGATCAGAGTAGGATATTGATAAAGATGCTTTAAAATTTCTTTTTCCTTATCAACCAATTTCAAATCTATTTCTAACTGAGGGTTCATATCCGAATCTCTATTGATTAATGATTGTATTCGGGCAAATGCATATTGAATAAAAGGTCCCGTATTACCATTGAAATCGACTGAAGCCTCAGGATCAAATAAAATTCTTTTTTTGGGATCTACCTTTAGAATGTAATATTTAAGTGCTCCTAACCCAATAATTCTAAAAAGCTTATCTCTTTCTGAAGTACTCATCCCATCAACTTTACCATGTTCTTTGGTAATTTTACTTGCAGTAATATTCATCTGTTCGATCAGTTCATCAGCATCTACAATAGTCCCTTCTCGACTCTTCATTTTACCATTAGGAAGATCGACCATTCCATAACTTAAATGATAAAATGAATCAGCCCAAGAATAACCTAGTTTACTGAGAATTAAAAATAAGACTTTAAAATGGTAATCCTGCTCATTACCTACAGTATACAACACCCCTTTTACATTAGGGTTATCTTCAAAGCGCTTCTTTGCTGTGCCAATGTCTTGGGTAATATAAACCGCAGTTCCATCAGATCGTAACAACAATTTCTCATCAAGTCCATCTGAAGACAAATCTATCCAGACCGAGCCATCATCTTTACGAAAAAAAACGCCTTTATCAAGTCCCTCATTGATAATTGATTTTCCCAACAAATAAGTTTCGCTTTCATAATAGTAAGATTCGAAATTTACCCCCAACTTTTGGTAAGTAAGTTCAAATCCATCATACACCCAGGCATTCATTTTTTCCCATAATACTCGTACGTTCTTATCGTTATTTTCCCAGGCAAGAAGCATTCTTTTAGCCTCATTTAGAATGGGTGCTTCTTTTTCAGCAACTTTTTGAGACTGTCCTTTCGCTTTTAATTCGGCAACTTGTTCGCGGTATATTTTTTCAAATAGCACATAATATTTTCCAACCAATTGGTCTCCTTTTAGACCGGAACTTTCTGGGGTCTCCCCTGCTCCAAAATTTTTCCATGCCAACATGGATTTGCAGATATGAATACCACGATCATTAATGATCTGAGTTCTAATTACATTATTGCCATTGGCCTCTAAAATTTTTGATACTGAATAGCCCAGAAGATTATTTCGTACATGTCCCAAATGTAATGGCTTGTTGGTATTTGGAGAAGAATACTCTACCATAATTGAGGGGGAATCACTATCAGGACTATGGTGACCATACTCTCTTACTCTTAAAAATTCACTTAGAAAAGTTAGATAAAATCGATCAGAGATGATAAGATTTAAAAAACCACTAACCACATTAAAATTTGAAACAAAAGATGTTTTTTTAACTAAATAGCTACCGATACTCTCACCTAAAACTAAAGGATTTTGTCGAGTTGGTTTTAACAAAGGGAAAAGCATTAAAGTAATATCTCCCTCAAAATCTTTACGGGTCAATTGAAATTCGAATTTTTCCAAATACAGGTCAAAGGCTTCTTCAAGCTTAGCTTTTACTTTAAGTGAAAGTAATTTTTCTAAAGTCTCCATAATTTAATCTCAAAGATAATTATAAACTCCATACTACAACCTGAAGTATTTATGACTTATCTTTGAGGCAAAAATGCTTTTAAACGTCTCATATAATGAATCTGAGGTTAAGGAAAAGATAGAGGCAACAGTAGGAAAACCTTTCCCACTTAAAGAGAGATGGTCAATGAGTGGAGTTGGCTCCCCGAAATTATTAATTTCTTCAACCTCTATTGATATTCACAACCTACTGATTTTAGATAATAATCTAAATACATGCAACATAGAGCTGCGTCCTAAAGGTATTATTTTAAGATTCAGAAGTCTTTTAGAAACTTATGCTTTAATTATTCCTTATTATAAGCTAACCCTTTACAAAGGTAAATCAGAAGAGTACTCAATTTATAAAGACCATCAATTTGTTAAGGTATTAGTAGATACTAAGGATACCCAAAAGTTTTTTTCAAAATTAAAAGCTGAAAAAGCTAAAAAGAAAGCCCCTGGTATCGAAGATCCTTAGTAAAACTAAACTTTACGATGCTTGTGGCCTGTATAAATTTGTCGAGGACGTCCAATGGGCTCCTTATTAAAGCGCATTTCCTTCCACTGGGCAATCCAACCAGGTAATCGACCAATAGCAAACATTACCGTAAACATCTCTGTAGGGATACCCAAAGCACGATAAATAATTCCAGAATAAAAATCAACATTAGGGTAAAGTTTCCGATCAACAAAATAGGGGTCTTTAAGTGCTTCCTGCTCAAGTTTTTTGGCGATTTCTAGTACGGGATCGTTTATTCCTAACTCATCCAAAACTTCATCGGCAGCAGTTTTGATAATCTTGGCTCGGGGGTCGAAATTTTTATAAACACGATGGCCAAATCCCATCAATCGAAAAGGATCGTTTTTATCTTTAGCCTTAGCCATAAACTTTTTAGTATCACCTCCATCATTTTTAATTTCTTCCAACATTTCAATGACAGCCTGGTTAGCTCCTCCATGAAGTGGTCCCCATAAGGCAGAAATCCCAGAGGCTATCGAGGGAAATAAACCCGCATGGGATGAACCAACCATTCTAACAGTTGATGTAGAACAGTTTTGTTCATGATCTGCATGCAAGATAAGAAGCTTATTCAAGGCACTGACCAAAGTAGTACTAGCTTTAAAATCCTTGTTAGGCATTTTATATATCATATAAGCTAGGTTATCCGTGTATGAGAGATCGTAATTTGGATAATTAAGAGGTAGTCCTTTCATTTTTCTATGAGTCCACGATGCCAAAACAGGGAACTTTGCCAATAAAATAATAATGGCTTCATAAAAATCTTTTTCAGAATTAATATCTACAGAGGAAGGATTAAAGGCAATCAAAGCTGAAGTTAAAGATGACAAAATTCCCATTGGGTGAGCAGACTTTGGAAAGCTTTTTAAAATAATTTTAAAATCTTCGTCCACCAATGCATAATCACGAATATCGTCTTCAAACTTTTGGAGTTGATCAGATCTGGGCAAATCGCCAAAAATTAAAAGATAAGCTACTTCTATAAAGGAAGTGTTATTTGCTAAATCATCAATGGAGTAACCACGATATCGGAGAATTCCCTCCTCACCATCTAGAAATGTAATCTCACTCTCACAAGATCCAGTATTCTTATAACCAGGGTCTAAGGTAATTAAACCCGTTTGGGCCCTTAAAGTTTTAATATCGATGGCAGGTTCATTCTCAGAACCATTTATCAGCGGAAACTTGTAACTTTTACCCCTGTAAATAAGATCAACTTTGTCTTCCATAACTAAATAAAAAGAAGAGTAAAAGTAGTGAAATAAGAGCCAATATACAAGAGTAAAAAAGTTTCAGGCAAAAAACTAAAAAAACAACTAAAGGTTAAAAGCTTGATTCTGAGGATAAAATGCTTCATTTTCCAACTCTTCTTCAATTCGAAGAAGTTGATTGTATTTTGCCATGCGGTCACTACGAGACGCAGATCCAGTCTTTATTTGACCTGTATTCAATGCAACTGCAAGATCGGCAATGGTATTGTCTTCCGTTTCACCTGAGCGGTGAGACATAACTGATGTATATCCAGATCTGTGAGCCATCTCAACTGCTGCAATGGTCTCGGACAAGGTGCCTATCTGATTAACCTTTATTAAAATAGAATTAGCAATACCCTCTTTAATTCCTCTAGAAAGTCTAGTCACATTGGTAACAAAAAGATCATCTCCTACTAATTGAACATTATTTCCAGCATTATCAGTAAGAAGTTTCCAGCCCTCCCAATCATTCTCATCCATTCCGTCTTCAATTGAAATTATTGGATATTTTGTACTTAAATCAGTCAGGTATTGAGCTTGTTCAGCAGAGGATCTTATTACACCTTTGTCACCCTCAAACTTTGTATAATCATAAACACCATCAACATAAAACTCAGCCGCAGCACAATCTAAAGCAATCATAACCTCAGATCCAGATTTATATCCTGCGTTTTTGACAGCAACAAGGATCGTCTCTAAAGCATCCTCTGTTCCATCTAAATTTGGAGCAAAACCGCCCTCATCTCCAACTGCAGTGCTCAAGCCTCTATCATAAAGGACTTTTTTCAAATGATGAAAAATTTCAGAACCCATCTGCATAGCTTGAGTAAAACTATTAGCTCCAATCGGCATTACCATAAATTCCTGAAATGCAATAGGTGCGTCAGAATGTGAGCCACCATTAATAATATTCATCATTGGAACAGGAAGAGTATGAGCACTCACTCCTCCTACATATCGGTATAAGGGAAGTCCTAATTCATTTGCTGCAGCCTTTGCAGTTGCAAGAGAGATCCCAAGAATAGCATTTGCCCCCAGTTTAGACTTATTTGGTGTGCCATCTAAATCTATCATAATCCGATCAATTTTATTTTGATCAAAAACCGATTCACCAATTAGCTCTCTAGCTATAGTTTCATTAACATTTTTTACAGCATTAAGCACTGCTTTTCCCAGATAATCATCACCACCATCTCTTAACTCTACAGCCTCATGCTCCCCTGTTGAGGCGCCAGAGGGTACGGCTGCACGACCAATAATTCCATTTTCAGTGGTAACATCTACCTCTACGGTAGGATTACCTCTAGAATCAAAAATTTGACGTGCATGAATTTCAATAATTACACTCATTTATATTTAAATTAAATTAATTTTTGCTGAATGATTTTTTATGTTTTGGCAAAACTCATCGAAAAGATAGGTAGCATCATTTGGCCCAGGTCCTGCTTCTGGGTGATATTGAACTGAAAAACAATTCTTATTTTTCATTCTAAGTCCAGCT
>CABXUL010000019.1 GCA_902515395.1 uncultured Bacteroidota bacterium
GGGTGTCAATTGCTTTTCTCCTTCCTTAACACATAATAAAATATCATGTGCATTTGCCTCTGCTTTTGATGTGTAATAGGAATTATTGGTAGCTATGATCTTAACTTCGTGTTTTTTTGCCAAATCCAATAAAACTTTATTTACTCGTGTTTCATCCTCTTGATTGTGACGCATCAATTCAATATATAAATCTTCCCGAAATTGATTTTGCCACCATATTAAAGCATCTTCGGCTTGTCGATCACCAACATTTAATATTTTTGAAGGAACTTCACCATATAAGTTTCCGGTAAGTACAATCAAATCAGATTTGAATTGTTGAACAATATTTCGATCTATTCTAGGCACATAATAAAACCCTTCGGTGTAAGCAATTGAACTCATTTTGGACAAATTTTCATAGCCCTTTTTATTTTTTGCAATAAAAACAATTTGATAACCATTGTCTCTTCTAGAACGATCTTTGTGGTCATCACATATGAAAAACTCACACCCCAAAATAGCTTTTAAACCTTGCTTCCCCTGTTCTAAACCGGAATTGTGTTTTTTTATGGCTTTTATAAAATGAAAAGCCCCCATCATATTAGCATGATCTGTCAAGGTAAGGGCGCTCATTCCGTCATTGGAGGCAGTGTTAATCAAATCATTTATTCGAGAGGTAGACTGTAGAACAGAAAATTGAGAATGGGTATGAAGATGATTAAATATAGCTTGATTTAATAACGTCTCATCTGACTCATTAAATTCCCTAGGTGTCTCCTCCTCCATGTCTGACATAGCAAGCTTTAAAGAAGCTTTCTTTAAATTTTGGTGATTTAATCCAATACCTTGAACAGGTAGTTTTAAAACTTCTTTGAGGTTATTTAAAATATTAGTTTGATTTTTTAATGATTCAGGTTTAATAAGTCCTTTTCTAAAAAGCTCAAAGAAGCATCTTGTAGTTGCCTCTACATCGGCTGTTGCATTGTGAACTTCTTGAAAATCTATCCCAAAAAGATAATGATGAAGTTCACTTAGAGTAGGTAGTTTAAACTTTCCACCTCTACCTCCTGGCAACTTACACAAGGAAGCTGTTTGGTCTGTACAGGTGTCAATAATTGAGATTTTTTCAAGGGAGTTTTTTTGACCCATTCGAAAAAATTCAGCTCCAATGATATTAAGGTCAAACTTTACATTATGTCCTCCTACAAATTCACTTCGATCCAGGGCCAAATTAAATTTTTCTAAAACTTCAACCAATGAAATCCCCTGTTGTTCTGCCAATGCTGTAGAAATACCGTGAATTTTTTCTGAATCATAGGGAATTGTGAAGCCATCTGGCTTTACCAAAAAGTCTTCATGAGAGATACAAATACCATTTTTATCATGAAGCTGCCAAGCAATCTGAACGCATCGAGGCCAATTTTCGGTATCGGTAAGAGGTGCATTCCAGTTTCTGGGTAAACCAGTAGTTTCAGTGTCAAAAATTAAAAACATACTAAAGTTTTATAAATTAAAAATAGCACTTTGAAAGTGTAAACTGAAAAGGTTTTATTATGAGTTATCAACTGAAAAACTTTGATTTGGAAAATGTTTTTAATAATAAACTTAAATAGATAGTATCTTTAAAAAAAATATAATTATCGAACAACTGTTTGATAAATTTTCTCAAACCTCCTCGCAAAAGGCCCTTGAAAAGGCACTTCTGGAAAAAACTTGTACCTTAATTAAAGGGATTGTAGGGTCGGGCTTAAGCTTTAGATTAGTTACAGCCTTTCATAAACTTGATCTTAACCTACTATTAATAATGGATAACGCTGAGCAAGCTGCATATTATTTCAATGACCTAGAACAGTTACTAAATTCAACTCAAGTTTTTTACTTTCCTGCTAGCTACCGTGAAGCGTATCGTCCTGAAACTACTAATAATGCTAATGTTTTGCAACGTTCTGAGGTACTTAAGAAATTAGGTAATAATAATAAAAAAATTATTGTAACCTATCCGGAAGCATTGTTTGAAAAAGTAATCTCTCAAAAAACACTTAAGAGTAAAACCTTACATCTAAAAATGGGAGAAAATATTGGATTAGATCTCATAAATGAGACTTTATTCGAATATGATTTTGAAAGAGTGAATTTCGTCACACAGCCTGGGGAGTTTTCTGTTAGAGGAGGCATCATAGATGTATTTTCATTTTCTCACCAACACCCATACCGAATAGAGTTTTTTGATGATAAGATAGAAAGCCTAAGGAGTTTTGATGTCAATACTCAACTCTCGATTAGTAGTCTTTCTGTAATAGATTTGTTACCAAACACATCAAAAATTTCATTTAGCAATAAAAGAAAATCGATAATAGAATCCCTTTCCGATGAATGCGGATTGATAATCAACCAACTCGACATTTGTTTAGATCGACTTGAAAATTTATTTAAAAAAGCGAAAAAACAGTTTGAAGCTCTTGAAACCACCATCCAATATCCCCCAGAAACTTTATTTTTAAACCAACAAGGTTTGGTTGATGAATTGGAACAGAAATCCCTACTATTGATAAATAGTTCCGAAAAGTTAAGACACTATGAAAAAATAAGCTTTAAGCAAACCCCCCAACCGTCAATCAACAAGCAATTTGATAGACTTATTCAAATTTTAAATGACAACCATAAGTCTGGATTTGAAAATTTTATTTTTTGCTCCAATGAGTCTCAAAAAAAACGTTTAAATGACATCTTTGAGGAAAATGAAATTACTATTCATTATAAGACTAGTTTCTGTCCACTTTATGAGGGTTTTGAAGATTTAGAAGCAAAGCTTGCATGTTTTACAGATCATCAAATTTTTGAACGCTATCATAAATATAGGATCCGTTCCTCAGTAGCTAAAAAAGAAATACTTAATCTCAAAGAATTGACAAACCTCAAAATTGGTGATTTTGTCACTCATATTGATCACGGAATTGGAAAGTTTGGTGGACTAAAAAAAATCGATGTTGAAGGCGTTCAACAAGAGGCAATAAAACTTAAATATGGTGAGGGGGATATTCTTTATCTTAGTATTCATTCACTTCATAAAATCACTAAGTTTAACGGTAAAGAAGGGCATATACCTAAACTTTATAAACTCGGATCTAAAGCTTGGAAAATTTTAAAACAAAAAACCAAATCCAATGTAAAGGATATCGCTTTTAATCTTATCAAAATATATGCTAAAAGAAGAGAGAAAATAGGTCACGCATTTCCCCCAGATAGTTACCTCCAATTAGAACTGGAAGCTTCATTTATTTTTGAAGATACCCCTGATCAAAGTAAGACTATAGCCGCAGTAAAAACGGATATGGAAAGCAGCAAGCCAATGGATCGATTGATTTGTGGGGATGTAGGGTTTGGAAAAACCGAAGTCGCGATTCGAGCTGCTTTTAAAGCAGTAGATGATAGTAAACAAGTAGCCGTATTGGTCCCGACAACCATATTAGCATTTCAACACCACAACACTTTCTCCAAAAGATTGAAAGACTTTCCTGTTAGGGTTGATTATTTAAATCGATTCAGATCTACAAAAGATCGAAAAAAAATTTTAAAACAACTTGAACAAGGGAAAATTGATATACTAATTGGTACTCATCAATTAGTTAATAAATCCGTAAAATTTAAAGATTTAGGACTTTTAATTGTTGACGAGGAACAGAAATTTGGAGTTGCAGTAAAAGAAAAATTAAGGGATATAAAAACCAATGTAGATGTCTTGACCCTTACCGCCACTCCAATCCCTAGAACATTACAATTTAGCCTAATGGCAGCAAGAGACTTATCTGTAATTGCTACACCCCCGCCAAATCGCTATCCCATTGAAAGTGATATAGTAAGGTTTAATGAGTCACTTATTCGAGATGGAATTCAATATGAATTACAAAGAGGAGGACAAATTTTTTTCATCCACAATCGGGTAGAAAATATTTTGGAAGTGGCCGGTATGATACAACGCTTGGTCCCAGATGCTAGAGTTGCAATTGGTCATGGGCAAATGGAAGGTAATAAATTAGAAAAAACCTTACTATGGTTCATAGAAGGAAAATACGATATTTTAGTCGCTACAACAATAATTGAGAACGGATTGGACGTTCCTAATGCTAATACTATCTTTATAAATGATGCACAAAGCTTTGGACTAAGCGATCTTCACCAAATGAGGGGAAGAGTAGGTAGAAGTAACAAAAAAGCTTTTTGTTACTTTATAACCCCTCCATTAACCGCCTTGGCTTCGGATGCGCAAAAAAGAATTAAAGCGATTGAGCAATATTCTGAGCTGGGAGCAGGTATACATATTGCTATGAAGGATTTAGAAATAAGGGGAGCAGGGGATTTATTAGGTGGGGAACAGAGTGGGTTTATAAACGAAATTGGATTTGAAACCTATCAAAAAATTCTGGAGGAAGCAATTGATGAATTGAAGGAGAATGAATTTAAAACCCTATTTGACAAAATAGAAACCATTGACAAAATAAACTACATAAAAGAAGTTCAAATTGATACAGATATTGAACTTTTATTACCCGACGATTATGTAAATGTAGTTAGTGAGCGTTTGGCCTTATATAATGAATTGAGTAACGTTAAAGATGAAGAAAAACTAGATAAGTTCAAAAAAAACATGGAAGATCGATTTGGAAAAATTCCACCTCAGGGTTTAGAGTTATTGAATACTATTCGTTTAAAATGGGTTGCGTCTCAATTGGGGCTGGAGAGACTAATTGTAAAAAATAAAAAGTGTGTTGCCTATTTTTTGTCTAATCAACAAAGTAAATTTTTTAAATCTAAAGTTTTTAATCAAATTCTATTTGCTGTTCAAAATAATTCTCAATCTTTGAAAATAAAGGAAAAACAAACCCGAAAAGGCCTTAGATTAATTATGTTAATTGATAATGTATATTCTATTAAAGCTCTTAACCAAATGCTGGAAAAAATATTAAAATCAAAGTGATTTTAAGTTTTTGATTACCTCAAAGGCGACGTTTATAGCATCTTCGTCCATCAAAATGGTAAACTCATTAGAAGTCGAAATCACTTGGTTGATATTTACTCCCTCCCAGGAAAGTCTTTGAAAAATAAAATAATAAACACCTGGAATTTTCACATTATCTATCGGTAATTTAACAGTGATAGCGGAAAGATTATCTAGCTTATCAATGCAAATTTCGCGTCCAAAAAATTCCTCCAATAAACTCGAAATATTGCTGCTAACCACAATATTAGATTCGCCAACCCCCCTTGAGGATGTATAAAACACATCCTTTTTATCTTTAATTTCGGTAAGAAATTTTGATTGTGACAAAAGTAAAGATTCACTTAATTTAAAACAATAATCAGTTAATGAGGATCTAACTGTAATATCTCCCAAATTACGCAGAACATTAACAATACGATATGTAGAAAGAAATTCTTCATTATCTGAAATTCTTTTAAGTGCCATTACAATTGCACCACTCCTTGCTGGCTTTCTAAGAGCTTTTTCAATTTCAGGTTGTATTTGACGAGCAAGCGATGTCAAATTTATAATTCCTTGAGATAGTGCAGTAGATAAATAGGGTTTCGTTTTTACGTACTCGGAAACTTGAGAAGCGATTGTTTTCAAATTTTTTAGATTGATTTGTTATTTTCAAAGTTAATTAAATAAAACAAAATGTTTGATTTACAACATTTTTCGAAAAACACAAAAAGTATTATGGATTACCTTATGTAATATTTACTATTAAATAATACCCCCTCAAGTGTTTAACATATTGATCGATAAAACATAAATAAGTATGGCTAGATTATAATCATAACACAAACAATATATTTAATGATTATACAAAAAAAGTGAATTAATGTTTATTGCTAAAGATTTATTAGTCTATAAATAAAAATCTTAGCAGGGCAATAAAATTCTTATTTTTAACAAAAAATTTATGTCTAAGCTGCCAAAACGCTATACCATTACAGCTGCACTACCATATACCAATGGACCAATTCATATTGGTCATCTTGCTGGGGTATATGTCCCTGCTGACATATATGTAAGATATCTTAGGCTGAAAAATAGAGATGTAGCTTTTATTTGCGGCAGCGACGAGCATGGTGTAGCAATAGATATAAAAGCAAAAAAAGAAAAGAAAACACCTAAGCAAATTATTGATCATTATGATCAGATCATTAGGAAATCATTTGATGATTTTGGGATTTCATTTGATAATTACTCAAGAACTTCAAGGAAAGTTCACCATAAAACAGCTAGTGATATTTTCACCAAATTACATGAAAAGTCCAAGTTTACTATAAAAGAAACAAAGCAATTGTATGACCCTGAAGCGAGAGCATTTCTTGCAGATAGATTTGTTGTGGGTAAATGTCCCATTTGCCAAAATGAAGAAGCTTACGGAGATCAGTGTGAATCATGTGGTAGTTCATTAAATGCCACTGATTTAATAAGTCCAAAATCTAAATTATCAGGAAGCAAACCAATACTTAAAAAGACTAAACACTGGTTTTTGCCTCTTGATCAATACGAAGATTTCATTAAGGATTGGATATTGAAACAACACAAAAAGGATTGGAAATCTAACGTCTATGGTCAAGTTAAATCTTGGGTGGATAATGGACTTCAGTCCAGAGCAGTAACACGTGACTTAGACTGGGGAATTCCGGTTCCAGTTGAGGGTGGAGAGGGTAAAGTTCTCTACGTATGGTTTGATGCACCCATTGGGTATATTTCATCGACCAAAGAATGGGCAAAGAAAAAAAATATTGACTGGAAACCCTATTGGAAATCTCAAGATACAAAACTGGTTCATTTCATAGGAAAGGACAACATTGTTTTTCATTGTATAATTTTTCCCATTATTCTAAAAAACGCAGGCAGTTATATTTTACCAGAAAATGTCCCAGCAAATGAGTTCTTGAACCTAGAAGGGAATAAAATTTCAACCTCAAATAACTGGGCGGTGTGGCTACATGAATTTTTAGAGGAATTTACAGATAAGCAGGACGTTTTACGTTACACTTTGACCGCTAATGCACCTGAGACAAAAGATAACGATTTCACGTGGAAGGAATTTCAAACTCGTAATAATAGTGAATTAGTAGCTATTTTTGGAAATTTTATTAATAGGGTAATGGTTTTAACTCACAAATATTATGAAGGAAAAGTTCCAAAAGCTGGGTCATTAAATAAAATTGACCAAGAGGTTGTGACTTCTTTAAAAACATTTCCACTTAAACTAGAAAAAGAAATTGAAGAATTTCATTTCAGAGCTTACAGTCAAGAGTTAATGAATCTAGCACGATTAGGGAATAAATACCTGGCTGACCAAGAACCTTGGAAATTAATTAATGAAGATCCTGAAAGAGTAAAAACAATAATTAATACTGCTTTGCAAATTGCTGTCAGCTTGACTGTATTAAGTGAGCCTCTATTACCATTTACTGCAATCAAAATGAAATCAATGTTAAATATTGATTTAAGCTGGGATGAAGTTTCTACTTTTAAAAATCCTTTGATTATAGAAGGCAAGCTCTTGAGAAAGCCTGAATTACTTTTTACTAAAATTGATGATGATATGATTAAAATACAACTCGAAAAATTGAAATTTTATACTTAAAAAATATTTTAATTGATTCCTGTAGCTTTTGATCCTATTTACGTTTTATCACTACCTGAAAACCACCGTTTTCCGATGGAAAAATATGACCTTCTTTACAAACAATTAATCCATGAAGGTACATGTGAGCCTGAAGATTTTTTCTCGCCTACTCCAATTGATTATGAATCAGTTACAGCTATTCACAATAAGGTTTACGTAGAACGTTTAAAGGGTTTAAAACTGAATAAAGCAGAAATAAGAAAAATCGGATTCCCTATTTCCCAACAACTTATAGATAGAGAGTTTATAATCGCTGGAGGAACATTAACAGGTTCTTTAAAGGCCCTTAAGGGCGGCATAGCTTTCAATATTGCAGGAGGAACCCATCATGCTTTTTCTTCTCATGGCGAGGCTTTTTGTTTACTGAATGATCAAGCTATAGCAGCACGATATTTGTTAGAAAAAAAATTAGCAAAAAAAATTTTAATGATTGATTTAGATGTCCATCAAGGTAATGGCACCGCTAAAATATTTGAAAAAGAGGATAGAGTATTTACATTTTCGATGCATGGGGAAAAAAATTACCCCTTTAAAAAAGAAAAAAGTGATTTAGATATTGATCTAGAGGACAAAACTAATGACAAGAGATATATAGAAATACTTGAAGAAGTTCTTCCTAAACTCCTGAAAACTGTTAAGCCTGATTTCATATTTTATCTTTCTGGTGTTGATATTTTAAAATCAGATCGTTTAGGTCGTCTAGGGGTCAGTATACAAGGTTGTAAAGAACGTGACCAAATGGTTCTAAAACATTGCCGCGAAGAGGATATTGCTGTCCAATGTAGCATGGGAGGCGGGTACTCAAAAGAAATTAAATTAATAATTGAAGCTCACGCTAACACCTACCGAGTGGCAAAAAAAATCTACTAACGCCAAGTATTGCTTTTCATGTTCAAGGTTGCAATCACTATATCTTTTCGGCTAATCTGACCGACTAACTTCTCCTTGTCTAAAACAGGGAACCGCCTGCGAGAAGTTTTAAAAAAATAAGATGCCGCTTCGAAAATTGTCTTTGAGGCCTCAATAGTATCTACTTTTGTGGTCATAAATTTACTTACGCTCTTGTCAAGTATAGGAAGATTAAAATAGCGGCTTTCAGAAACTTCCTTCATACAATCAGCTTCAGAAATAACTCCTATTAAATCTCCTTTTTCATTAACAACGGGTCCTCCTGAAATCCGATATTTAATAAATTTACTCATGACTTCATGTATAGTTTCATTTGGCTTGAAAACAATTAGGTTCCTACTCATGATATCTTCGACCAATAAGGTTTTAGCCTTAGATTTGACTTTCCGCTCTTGTTGACCTTGAAAACTTTTAATAGGCATAATTGTTTATTGTCTTCATTAATAAATATAAGGTTTTTTTAGCTTACTCTTGATTTTTAAAAAAATTATGAATATAGTTGTTAAAGAAAATTATGCTTTAAATGAATATTGCGATTTTAGGAGCAGGGTGGTTGGGTTCAGTTTTGGCTAAAAAATATATTGAAAATAATCACAATGTTATAATAAGTACAACTTCTAGGGAAAAGCAAAGTATTTTTGAGAAAAACGGACTTAAATCGATGCTAATTGAGGTGAATGAGGACAAAATTATAGGGGATTATAATTTTTTCAATGATATAGAACTATTAATAATTACAATTCCTCCAATGCTTCGAAAAAATCGAAATATAAAATATGAGGAAATGATGGAGCGTGTGATTGAAAAAATTGTAAAATTTAAAATAAAAAAGGTAATCTATACTAGCAGCACCTCAGTTTATGGATTTCAGAAAGAAAATATTACTGAAAAAAGCAAAACAAATCCAATGTCTGATGCCGCTAAAAAAATTTTAATGTGTGAAAAGAAATTACTCGAAAACCCTTCCTTTGAAAGTTGTATAGTTAGACTTGGAGGATTGATCGGCCAGGATAGACATCCCATTTACTCCCTTAGCAATAAACAAAATCTTCCTAATCCAAAGTCACCAATAAATTTGATACACCAAATAGATGCTGTGGGGATTACTCTTTGTTTATCAGAAAACTGGAATGGTAATGAAATTTTTAATGCGGTTACTAAATATCACCCTTCAAGAAAGGATTACTACGTTAGTATTTCAAAAATTGCAAAATTAGCTCCTCCAAAATTTGAAAAAAAAGGTAAAATACGTGGCGAAATAAGCTCATCTAAACTTTTAGAATTAACAAATTACCAGTTTAAAGTGGAAAACTTGTTAATATTAAATTAAGCTTTTTAACCTTAAAGCTTTCTTTAATTTTTACTTTGCAAAAAAAAATAGTTGTCTAGTAAAACACAATTTTTCGCCAAACTTGAAAAAATTCTTACTTTTTTAAAAAATTCTAAGTTAGAGTATTTAAAGGCTTCAGACCGATTCAATCTTCCACAGAACAAAAGATTTTTTAATATGCAGGCTACTTTAAGAAACCGATTTTTTCAAGACATTGCCTCTTTACTTAGATCAATGAATGTTGAAATGGACAATCTTGTAATTAATAAATTAAATTTTGAGCAAATTGTTACCTCATCAAATACTAAAATTAACCAAAGTCATTTGGAAAAATGCATTGAATTAGATAAACAGTTAGTTAAGTTATATGAGGAAGCTCTTGAAATTGATCCTAACCAGGATGTTTTAATACATCAAAATGAAAAAATTGCTCATGTCATTCAAGAAAATATTCATTTTTTGGAGAACGCAGGGTATGTTTTAGAAACCTGATAAATTAATTTATTATTTCCAAAACTATCTAGAGGAATCTCACGCTCTTCAACAAAACTAACCATACGACTCAACAATATATTGTATTCCAAATAAAGTTCATCCAGTGAATTATTTAATTTTTGACTCTGATTATTAGATGCGTAAAAATGACACTTAATTATTTGGGTCTGTACTACTTTAATTCTACTGTAGACGGGAAGTCCATCAAAAGTCTTTGGAAAAGGGGACTGTAGTAATTGCTTTGTGATCTTGTAGAGTTCTGATAAAAAAATAATCACACCCTTGGGGTTTAGTTTAGACAAGTCCTCCATAGATTCTTTAAATAATATAAAGTCTGGCCACTCATCAATCTTATTTTTCAAAATAAAATCAGATGTAAACTGAGTGAGCTTAACTGCATTTTCCGGAGTACTAATGAACAATGAATCTATAAGCTTATTCTCACTAGCACTTTTTACCAAAGCATTATTATTACATGAGATAAAAAGTAACGTTAATAAAATGATGTTCTTAAAAACAGACATATTTCAAAAGTAGTGAATTACAATCCGACTGTAGTGTGTTTAATTAACAATACACTGAAAAAAATTATTTGTAATAGGTAGAGATGATGTGGAAATGAGCCATTGATTCTTGCTTTTAAAAAATAATATCCAAATTGAAGGAAAATAGCCACCGCTGCCCAGCCCAAATAATTTTGTAATGGGGCTTCCTTTCCTTCAAATACCCAAAAATCAAGAACTGGAGCTAAAGGCTCCATAAGTAAGTCTAGAAAAAGCATCAAACCCGCACCAATCAATACTCGCATAAATTTATTAAAATAAAACTGTTGGGCAATTGCACCAGTAATAACAGTTAGTATGGCCCAATTAACTCCTATCAAAAGAGGGACGCCCATTAGTTTAGTGCCTAGCTGACTACCGTATTGATAATCTCCAAAAATCCAACCAAATTGAACCCCCAAAATCTCTGTGATCATTCCAATAAAAAAACCTAAAAGAATAATAGTTATAACTCGCTTATTCCCTTTACAATTAATTAATAATAAAATAAAATTCAGAGTTAAGTTTAGCGGTGTAAATGAAATGAACCAATTTGAATTTACATATATAATGCCCAATATACCACTTACATGAAACAACCATATTAAAGCAATAGAAATATTTTCAATATTAAGTTTAGTATTTGACATTTGATGCATTGGGTATCAAGTCAGTTGCAATCTTAGCAGAAAGCAAACAAAGAGGAATCCCTCCTCCAGGATGAACACTACCTCCGCAAAAATATAAATTTTTAATTTTTGAACTAAAATTAGGATGCCTAAGGAAAGCAGCTACCCTACTATTACTTGAACTACCGTACAAAGCCCCTAAATGACTTCCTGTTTTCTGAGAAATCATTGGTGGAGTCATTACAGATTCCTTTTCAATTATTTTTTCTAATTTGACATTTAAAATAGTACTGAGTTTATCAATAACTTTTTTTCTTAAATCATCTTTTATCATATTCCAATCCTGACCTAAATCGGGAGGAGTATTAATCATAACAAACCAATTTTCGCATCCCTTTGGAGCATCTTGTGGAACATCTTTTGAAGTAACATTAACATAAATTGTAAAGTCATCTGAAACCACTTTTTTCTGGAAAATTGATTGAAATTCATTTTTATAGTCTTTGGAAAAAAATACATTATGGAGATCTAATTGATTGAATTTTCTTTTTATCCCCCAATAAAAAATTACTGCTGAGCTTGAGGCTTCCTGGTTTAAGATTCTTTTGGGAGCTTCGAGCTTTTGCAAAAGGTATTTATAAGTAGGAAATACATCCATGTTAGAAAAAACATAATCATAGAATTTCCTTTTATTATCGACAGTAATACCAACAGCATTTCTTTGTTTCAAAATTATCTCCTGAACTTTACTCCCCATTTTAAAATTAACTCCCTTTCTTTTCGCAAGTTCAAAAAGAGAATTCGTAATCTGAACCATTCCCCCCTCTGGAACAAAAGTGCCATATTCTTGCTCTAAATGCTGAATCAATGTCATAATTCCAGGAGTTTTGAATGGTGATGAGCCATTGTAAGTTGCAAATCGATCGTACATTTGAACTAAATGGGGCTCCTTTAACTGTTTAGAATTAACTGAGTGCAAGTTTTGACTTATTTCAAAACTATTCAATTTTAAGATTGCTTTTATTGTTTGTTTATTTAGAAAACTCGAAAGTTTATGAAGTGATTGCTCCAAAAAAAGAGGAGCCGTTAAATCATATTTGAGCTTTGCATTGAGTAAATATTTTTCTAAGACTTTTGAATCAACACCCAACTTTTTCTCAACTTCATTAAAAAAAAGGATTTTATCTGAATAAGCACTTAACTCAACTCCATCTTCCCAAAAATATTTACAAGCAATTCTTTTCTTTTTATAAGTAAAAAAATCAGAGGGTTTTTCATCAAATAATTGAAAAAGTTCATCAACATAATTTGGCATTGTGAATAATGGTGGGCCAGCATCAAAACGATAATCTCCAATTCGAAATGAGGTTAACTTTCCGCCAGGGTATGAATTCGCCTCAAAGACATCAACTTTATAACCTTTCTTTACAAGTCTTATCGCACTTGCTATTCCAGCGATGCCAGCTCCAATTACTACTGCTTTTCTCATGAATCTTTTTTTGTGTTAATGAATCCAGTATCCGATAGAACCTGAAATCTGGCAAAAAGATCCTCACTATACCATTTCTGCTTTCTGGTTTTTTTAATAATATCAGAATGAATCTTACTTGAATATGCAAAATTATTTACTGAGTCAAAGCTATCCCATAAGCTTAAAGTAGCTTGCTGAATAAAGGGCCATTCTCCTATACCCTTAAAATATTTGACTCCTTTTGCTTGCTCAATTGCTGCACTTGCAGCTGGAACAGATTTCCAAAAAGAAATCAATTTAGAGAATCGTAAAGTGGCTCTGGTAATGATAGCTACTGGCATTTTTTTTACATATTTATTAGGTTTTTGCTCAGGAAATGGATTTTGACCACTCCAAAAACCGTTACTTTTTAGAGATATCATTTTTATTGTTCTAGTTGCAAATGCTTTGCTTTTATATCGGTTGATTGTCTTATTTTTTTCAAAAAAGTCAGAAGCTGCATTTTCGGATTCCCAAACTCCTAAAAGAGCATAAGTCCCAAAATCTGGTCGTAAACTAAATCCATTTCCACCTCCTGTTCCCAATAATTTTAGAAAAAAAAGTCCATTTGTTTTTTGAATTTTTCGATGTAAAAGACCCATTTGAGTAAAAGCCCAGGGTTTATTTTTTTTAAATTTGAAAAAAGTAATTGTTGTCAAACTCTCCATCCTCCTCATAAAAATTTAAGAATATAAAATTATGAATAAATCATTTAATTTTTATTAAAATTAAGTCCTTAAAAATGATTCTGTTAGGATTTTAGAATTTCTCTTTATTAGATATAATTGCGAAGGGATCAAGTAAACTACTCGGAAATAAACAACTTAAAGATGACTACAAAAGTTTTATAAAAATTGTGAAATAAAATAAGAAATGAATTTGAAATGGGTTCTGAGTTTTTTTAAATTGGTTATCTTTAAGAAAATATAAAATTATGTCTCCATCATTTGTAGCCTTTGTTGTTATAGTTACCACTTTAGGTGTTTTAATTGGTATATTCATAGACATTTCGAAAAAATAAAACATTGAAGTCCTTTTCAAAATTAGATAGATTCATATACCTACTAATCATTGTGAATGTAATTGCGATGATATTAGAGTCCCATGAAAATATAAGTAATCTTTATGGCAATAGTTTATTTATTTTTGAAGCGATATCGATTTATATTTTTTCTTTTGAATACTTATACAGGGTTTATTTAGCCTTCAGAGAGAAAAAATTTAAAGGGGTATTGAAATATGTTTTTAGCGTCTATGGATTAATTGATCTTATTTCCATTTTACCATTCTACTTGAACCAATTTGTGAAGTTAGATGGAAGGTTCTTTAGGATACTTAGACTATTTCGATTGACTAGAATATTTAAGTTAGGTAGAGATAGCGAATCTTTAAAGCTTTTTATAAAAGCTTTAACAGCTGTAAAAAGCGAACTAAAATTTACGCTTTTCTTATCTATACTTACCATCTTATTTTCTGCCTCTGCAATTTACTATCTAGAAAATGAAGCACAACCCGAAAAGTTTTCAAGTATCACAGAATCAATCTGGTGGGCAACAGTTTCTCTGGCTACAGTTGGTTATGGAGATGTTTATCCAATAACCGCAGGAGGTAAAATCTTTGCTTCTATAATTTCATTAATAGGCATAGGAGTTGTTGCTATTCCAACTGGAATAATTAGCGCCTCTTTTGTAGAAGAAATTCACTCTCAAAGAAGAAGTAAAAATAGAGATAATTAGTTGTTCCTGATATTTGAATTTTAAAAATTAAATTCTTTAGTTAAATAAACTAGTTAATTAATAATTTTGTATGTAATGAAAAAGAAAATTACCATTATAGGTTCTGGCTTCTCATCTTTATCTGCTGCTTGTTATCTAGCTAAATCAGGTCACAAAGTAAATATTTATGAGAAAAACAGTTCCCCAGGTGGTAGAGCTAGGCAATTAAAAAAAGATGGATTTATATTTGATATTGGCCCTTCTTGGTATTGGATGCCAGACATATTTGAAAGGTTTTTTAATGATTTTGGAAAGTCAGTTGATGATTACTATGAATTAGAGAGATTAGATCCAGGCTATCAAGTTTACTTTGGTAAAAATGATTCTATTTATATTGGAGACCATTTAGAAAAGATCTATAATGTATTTGAGGGAGTTGAAAAGGGAAGTGCACAGAAATTAAAAAAATTCATTCAAAAAGCTTCAGATAATTACAAAATAGCGATGAATGATCTCGTTTATCGTCCTGGTATTTCACCACTTGAACTTATAACGCCTGAAACCATTAAAAAGTTGGGTTACTTTTTTTCAAACGTCAAAAAAGAGGTTACTAATGAATTTAAAAACCCTAAACTAACTCAAATTCTTCAGTTTCCTGTTTTGTTCCTCGGCGCAAAACCTGCTGATACCCCTGCATTTTATAATTTTATGAACTTTGCAGACTTTGGTCTGGGAACTTGGCACCCAAAAAACGGAATGTATAGTATAGTGGAGGCAATGGTCAGTTTGGCCAAAAGCCTCGGGGTAAAGATTTTCTTAAATAGCCCTGTTGAGGAGATTTTATTAGAAAAAAATAAAGCCATAGGAATTAAAATCAAGAATGAAATAATTTTATCAGATATTATTTTGAGTGGAGCAGATTATCACCATACAGAAACTCTGATTGCTTCGAATTTCCGAGCATATAGTGAGGCCTATTGGGATAAAAAAGTTTTTGCTCCCTCTTCATTGCTTTTTTACATAGGCATAGATAAGAAAGTTAAAAACGTTTCCCATCATACATTATTTTTTGATGTTAATTTTGACTCCCATGCAAGTGCAATTTATGATAATGCAAAATGGCCAGATGAACCACTTTTTTATGCAAATTTCCCCTCTATTTCAGATCCTAATATGGCACCTGAGGGAAAGGAAACATGTTTTATTCTTATACCAATTGCTCCAGGACTAGAAGATAGTGAATCGCTTAGAAAAAAATATTTTGATATCGTTTTTAATCGACTGGAAAAATTAACTGGTCAGCAACTTAGAAATGATATTCTATTTAAAGAATCTTTTTGTGTAAATGACTTTATTTCTGCTTACAATTCATATAAAGGAAATGCTTATGGGATGGCTAATACATTATTTCAAACTGCTTTTCTTCGTCCTAAATTAAAGAGCAAAAAGGTTAAAAATTTATTTTTTTCGGGACAGCTTACAGTTCCAGGACCTGGTGTGCCTCCAGCACTTATTTCAGGTAAACTAGTTGCTGGACTAATTGAAAAGAATTAAAACCACCACCATATAATTGTAATTTCATCATCCTTTACCTTAATTACAGAGTCAAGTTTCCTTATGCTTTTAGTTAATGTAACGTCATAGTCAACCAATTGCTCTGAAACTTGAGTCCATAGATTAAGCCTCTTAAAAAGATTGTATTTTAGATATTTATCTTTTTGAATATATTTACGATTATCTACAAAAAAATCCATTTCATATAAATCAATAAAATCAAGATCAAAAATCCATTTGGTCGCTATTCTATCTTCAAACTGATCTACATAAAATTGTTCCTCACGATCTGTATTTAGCATTAAATATTTCAAGTCAGTTCCGTCATAAATGTTGTTTACCACCCTTCCAATTTCTGAGCCTAAAAACCTGAAAGTCCCATCTAGTTTAATTGCTTCATAGACAACTCTTGGGGGATTAAACGGATTATAATTACTATAAATCGATAATGGTGACCACGGTAAACCATCATTTTCGTCAATCCAAACATAAACACTATCATTTTTTATCTCCCAGCTATCATATAATTGCTGAAAGGTGTTTCTAACCCAACTATTCTCCTCAATATATTCTTGAGTATAATTCTTAATATCATTCATCTCATCCCTTAAATTTACTAGGTTATCAATGTTAGCCTCTCTATCTCCAAATTCTTCACCTTGATTCTCAACGCTAAAAGAAACTAACACACCAAAAAATACAATTAAAAACTCAACAAAACCCTTCTTGATTCTATCGTAAAAGTCCTGATATGAGAAACGATCACCGAGAGTAATAATTCGGAGAAACCAATTTAGCCTGTTTTTCTCTATACCTTTTTCTTTTTTGTTTATCTCCTCATCCATATCATAAATTTAAAAATATATAATAGTAAATATTAAAATTTGACTTAAAATCATTCAAATACTAGCTTTAAAGGGAATTCTCGAATTAAATATTTCACCTATTAGCTCAAATAATACCTTTTCAAAGTTTTTCAAGTTATCATTACTAAGGGCATAACTGTTGTCTATGTTTAGTTTAAGGGGCATAAAATATTCAGGGAGATTTCTGAAAGAAATTATTCCTGCAGAGGATTCTTTGTAACCAGAAATTCTATTTGCATGAACATAAGAATAGATAAGGATCTGGAATAAATAAGCTAAATCAGTATCCACTCTTAAAGCTTTCCAATCTGATAGTCGCAGTTGTTTGGGTTTTATTAATCCAGTTTTATAATCAATAATTCTCAAAGTACCATTAAATTGATCCATGCGATCCACAATACCAATTAACTTTATTGGAAAATCAAGTTCAGGTATATTTATGCTATGTTCGAAGGATTTTTCGAGATCTAATATTTTAATCTCATTTCCTTGATTAATCGAGGCTTCCTCTATAGCAAGGAAATCAAGAATAGACTTTTTGAGAACTTCAAAAATAATATAGTTTCGCCCTGTTCTCCTATTATTTCCATGGTAGATTAATTGATATTTATCTTCCATTATAGGAAATAACTTGTAACGCATTTCATCAAAATCAGAGGCCTTTAAAATCTTATTTTGATATGGTAAATACAAAGTTTCTAAAGTCTCATGAACTAAGTTTCCTTTGTCCATATTGTTTATGGTAACTTCTAGTGTTTGATTTTCTCGAATCCCCAATACTCTTTGATGATAAAAATCTAAAGGATCTTTGAGAAATAAAGCAAGTGAAGAGGGGGAAAATCCTTTTTTAGCAATTCTTTTTAATCGATCCATAATTAAATCTGTTTTCTCCACTTCAGAAACAGGGGTTGTAGGTAGGCGGTAATCCACTACAAGCTGCTTTTCTAAAACCTTATGATTAGGTCGTAAATGGTATTTTAATTGGTAAAGAAAACGACTTTTTTCCCCAGCATTTAAACCTTCACTTTCAGTATTATATAGCAGAAAAATACGTTTGGATCTTTGCAATAATCGGTAAAAGTGATAGGTGTAGATGGCATCATTTTCTAGAAATGTGGGAAGATTAAATTTTTTCTTGAGATCAAAAGGTAGAAAAGATTGATACTTTTTTCCTGAAGGCAAGATGCCCTCATTTACGTTAGTGATAATAAGGTTTTCAAAGTCCAGCAGCCTTGTTTCCAATAAGCCCATGAACTGAATTCCTTCCAAAGGCTCTCCAAAAAAATTTATTTTTTCTCCCCTAATTACCTCCCGCAGTAAAAGTAAAAGTGTTGGTATTGTCTGAATTGCATTGTAACTTTGGTTAGTGGAAATCATTTGATTAAAAATTTCTTTGAAACGCTGAAAACAAGAACGATCTAAATAAGCTAGTTCAGCCTTGGATTGATCCAAAAACTCAATAAAGGCTTCACTGATTTTTATACATCGTTTAAGAAACTCAACCATATCTAAGGCTACACCAAAAAACAAGTAATTAATTGATTCCATGGATGAGGACTCAAACAGATAATTATTTTGAAATCGATAAAGATTCTTTTTTTCTAATTCCTCTAATTTAGATTTGGGATTAAAACCTCTGGATTCAAACAAATCCATACACCAAGGACTTGTGAAAAGTGCCTTAAGGTCTTTGTAAAAAAAATAATTTTTAGATGCATTAATATGAAGGTTGAAAAAAGACTCAAAAAATGTAGATACTGAAGTTTCTGAAATTGGTAAGCCCATCGTAACATTCCAATCTGATGACGCATCAGAGATTGCCGATAGCGTTGGGATTAGCAAAGCCTCATTACCCAAAACAACAGCAGTTTTCTCATCTGGAAAATTTTCCGATAATTCTGTCGCCAACTGACCAGCGTATTTTGCTTGCGTAATATTCTTACTAACACCTATCATTTCAATGACTTTGGGCTGAGAAAAGTTATCCTTTAACGATACTTTAGAACCCCTTAAAGTTTTCCAATCTCGATAATATTTACGAATAAATTTTCCTGCAGAATGAACTTTATCTTCATAAAAAAAACGGTCGATATCCCAAATTACATTCCCTTGCTTGGCGGTCAAAAACTCCTGAATAATTACTACCTCAGCCTCATTAAGGGCATTGAATCCAACAAAATAATGATGGTCAGTGTTATTTTGTAGATAGTGCTCTAAGTTATTGACTGCCTCTCGAAAAAGCATTCCTGAAGTGCCTTGATGATTTAGCCACAATAACTCTTTTAATCCACTGTAAAGCTCAGGCATTTGTCTCCAAAATTCAAGTTGATTTTTTATCATCGGGTTGACATCTTCTTTCTTAGCCCACTGCTGTAATTCCTCAAGAGAAAACTGAAAATCAAAAAAAGTTTTTTGATCCACTAAATAAGCATCCATCTGATTAAAGTCGGATAAAATCATCTTTGACCAACCTAAAAATTGATCGAATGTATCTCGATTATTTTCAGTTGTTTTATCCTTGTAAACGGAATAAAACATGAAAATAAGGTCAACCGGCAAGGATTTTTTTAATCCAGAGATTTCTTCTACAAATGTTTCTATACTTATGATTTCTGGTGCAAAGGCAGGGCGATTAATTTGATTAGAAAGAGAGTTTTTTAAGAATATTGTAGCTCTCTTACTAGGGACAATAATTTTTAATTCTTTAAAAGAACGACCTGAATTAATAATTTCTTTAGCTACCTCATCTAAAAAACTTTTCATCTTTTTTGAATAATTTTTAATCCTTCAAAACACTGGTTTTACAGAAATTTTTTTACCGATATAAACCAAAAACTTTTTGCATTGCTCTTGAGTCATATCATGGATTATTTCACTATACCGGTTAATTTGATATTCGTGTTTAACACTATATTTCCCAGTCTTATAATCAATGATAGCCCAATGGGAATCAGTTCTTACAACACGATCGGGACGGATAAAGGACTTCTCAGGAACTAAGATATCTTGTTCTTTATATATAGTCAAATCTTTTTCAAAATACCCTTTCAACTCAGGGTGATTAACTATTTTCAATAAAAGGTTGGTGTAGCATGCTTTTTCAGAACGGCTTATCCTTCCTAGTGCTAAAGCATTTTCAATTACTGAGCCAATCTCTTCTTGATGGTCAACTTCTGCCAGTAAATCGTGAATTAATATTCCCTCTTGTCGAACTTCTCCCGGTTGTCTTTGATGCTTGAATGAAAGTTGGATCCAGAGTCTATTTTCCCATCTTGAATCCATTTTAAATTTCGGCTGAATCTGACTTATACTAAAATCTTTTTCCGAACATTCAACTTTCTCACTTGATCCCCATTGAAAAACTTGCTCTACAGAAGGTTCATTACCTTGACTCCTAACGAAGTGATTAAGCAGAGTAGCATAGCTTTTATCCGCCGAAAGTTTATCATTCTCCAAGTGAGTAATAATGTAAACTTCTGCAACCGCACGTGTAAGAGCAACATATAGAAGATTCAGCGCATCCATTTTTTCCTCATCTATTTTTTGGTCATAAAAATCTTCACCCTCATCACCTAAATATTTTAACTTATCTGAAAAACTTATCCTTGCCCATTCGAAAGAGGTGTCAAAGTTTTTAGGAATGGGATACCAAACTTTCCGACTGCCTAGATTGGATAATTCCTCTGTAGCAAATGGAATAATGACAACAGGGAATTCCAATCCTTTAGCTTTGTGAATAGTCATAATTTTTACGGCGTTAATGCCCTGGGGTATAACTATTCTTTGATGCCTTCCTTTTTTTTCCCAATAGTCAAGATAACTTGTAAAATCAGAATTATTATTGGTTTTGAATTCAAAAACATTTTCAAGAAAAGCACTCAAATGGGCATCTACCCCTGCTTCAAGTCCAAAGCTAGCAATGGAATACTCCAATGCATTATAAATTGGTTTTTTTGAAAAATGATCAAAGTCAAATAAAAATCCAAATTCATGGTTAAGCTTTTTTTGAAATAAAGAAAATGGACTAAAAATTAGTTCATTTAATAAAACATCATAATTCTTATTTTTTCCATTTTCTATATATAGAAATGCAATTACCTTCTTTCTTTCTTCATAATCTTCTGGATACAATACCAATCGAATCAATGAAATTAAAAAATTAACATGCATTGAACTTTCAAGGGACAATGATTCCGAGGAAACAAATGGGATATCGTTTTCTTGTAATGCAGATGCGATAGTAGCTGCTTGATCTCTTTTTCTTACTAATACTGCCATATCACTCCAAGAAAAATTAACTGCTTTAGCCTCATTTAAAAAGGCTATAGTTTGGGTCTTAAAAAAAGGTATCGCTGTTTCCTTTCTCCTTTTTTTTTCAATAAAGCTTATTGCCACTCGACCACCTTCTTTTTCATTAAATCCCTGTTTGGCATCTCTGCCAAACATCTTTCTTTGTTCTAAACTATCAATTTGAGAACCGACAAAAGCAAAAAACTTATTATTAAAATCAACTATAGCCTTCTTACTTCTATAATTTTTAGGAAGAACAGTTACTTCAGGTTTAATCTGAAATGGGCTATCCTTATTTAACAAATTCAAAAACTGCTGGTTGTCTCCACCTCTCCAACGATAGACTGCCTGTTTGGGGTCGCCAACAAGCAATAATGATCCCGGTGTTTGAGAATCATCAAGACTTTCAATAGCATTGGAAATAAGCGGTATCAAATTTTTCCATTGCAAGCGAGAAGTATCTTGAAATTCATCAATAAAATAATGACGGTATTTCTCACCCACGCGTTCATATATGTAGGGAGTACTTAAAGTTGAAATTTCCTTATTAATGATTTCATTAAAACGACTTAATAGTAGTCTATTATAGGGTAATTGGAGTGCTTCCAATCCTCTTTCCATTTCACCAATTAGCGACAAGGGGGTCCACTGATTCAAGATATTTTTTAATATAAAAAGTCTACCGACCTTTAACTTTGCTTTCTTGTAATGATCGAAAAGTTCAGGAAGAATTTCATCAATTTTCATCTTTTTTTCTGCTGCTAATGATTTGTTATAAATATTTGCAGACTGCTGGAAATTCTGATCTAATTTATTTTCATAAAGCCGATCCAATTGTCCATTAGAAATTTTTTCAAAATGATTAAAAACAGCTTTTCTTGAAAAATCATCTTGAATCAGTCCATTATCAGAAATTAATTTTAAAGCTTCTATTCCAATCTTCTTGAGCTGTTCAAAAGCATTCTGATATTGCTTATCAAACTTTACTTTTTGAGCTTTAAAATCAGCTGAATTCTTGTTTTTAAAACTTAAAATTGGGGTACGGTCATTTTCATTGAGTAGTAGTTTAGAAATATCGAATAAGTCCATCCCAATATTCCAACTTTTAAGCTCAGCGATTTTACTCAAACTAAAACCCACCAATAGCTTGGTTAGTTTTTTTTCAATTCCAGCTTTATCTAAAATAGACTCTATCATTTCTTCCAATAATTGATTTGCCTCTAACATTACCTCAAAACTTGCTGGAATTTTTAAATCCTTTGCAAATGTTCTAATCAGTTTCTGAGTAAAACTATCTAAAGTGATCACTTCAAATGCGGCATATTCATGAAGAATTTTTTTTAAAACATTACCAGCTTTTTCTTCTATTGCTTTTTTATCTAAACTTAAGTCTACTATTAAGCTGGATCGATAACCACTTATTTCTTCAAGGTCAATTTTATAGGCCAACAAATAAAGACTTTTTAAAATCCTGTACTTCATTTCATGGACGGCCTTGTTGGTAAAAGTCAAAGCAAGCATCTTTCGATAACTGCTTGAATTGCTTGACGAAAGTAATTTCTTTAGGTAGGCATAGACTAAAGAATAAGTTTTACCAGATCCGGCTGCTGCGTTTATGATAAGAAAAGGACTAGATCTCACTATTTTATTTATTATTTAAATTTAAGTGATTTGATTTGTAGCTTTGCGAATTGAACAAAAGAAATTTTACTTTTGTTTTAACTAAAAAAAAAATTATGGCTTTTAAACTACCACAATTACCCTACACATATGATGCATTGACGCCTCATATTGATGCTAAAACAATGGAAATCCATCATGGAAAACACCATGGTGGATATACTACAAAATTAAATGTAGCACTTGAAGGATCAGAAATGGAGGATGATTCAATCGAAAATATCCTTAAAAAAATGGATATGAATAACGGTCCACTAAGAAATAATGGTGGCGGTTATTTCAATCATTGTTTATTTTGGGAAACTATGTCGCCAAATGGAGGTGGAAATCCCGGAGGTACTCTAGCAGAGGCTATTGACATTACCTTTGGTTCCTTTGATTCTTTCAAAGAGGATTTTTCAAATGCTGCGGCTACTAGATTTGGATCGGGTTGGGCTTGGCTTTGTGTTCACGAAGGTGGAAAACTAGAAGTCTGCTCTACCGCTAATCAAGATAATCCTTTAATGCCAGGCATTGGTTGTGCTGGAGTACCTATTTTAGGAATTGACGTTTGGGAGCATGCGTACTATCTAAATTACCAAAACAGAAGACCAGATTATATCTCAGCTTTTTTTAGAGTAGTTAATTGGAAAAAAGTCGGGGAACTATTTGATCTAAGTAAATAAAAATATCTACTCAAGAGTTTAAATTTAGGTATAAATAAAAAGGGAGGATAAATCCTCCCTTTTTGCCCCAAATCTTACCATGAACTTAACCTACTTATGTTCTGGTAAATGTAAAAGTAGAGATTAATGTTTAAATACCAAAAAAAAGTTACAAATAGTTTATTTTAAATGTTATACTCCAATAATTTATATACTAATATTTAAGTTCCTAACAAGGAGAATTGTTTTTTTAATATGCTCTTACTGACTTTCCCTCGTAATAATTCATAAAAGCCCTATTAACAACTCGGTTGCCCCCAGGGGTAGGGTAGTTTCCTGAGAAATACCAGTCCCCTAAGTTCTCTGGACAAGCCTTGTGCAAGCCATCAATTGTTTGAAAAATTATCTCAACATCAGATTTTATAATATCTCCTTTAAGCATAGAGGCAATCTTATCTGAAATTTGCTTATCTGTGAAAGGTTCATAAAGAGCTTTTAATTGATTTTCTACTTTGTCCAATGAAATTTTCATACTCTTAATACAGCCATCATATATTTCATCTAAGATTTTGTCAAGTGTCCCCAAATCTTCATGTAGTTTTAAAGTAGCTCTAAAGGCAATAAAGTTTTGGATTTTAGCCATATCAATTCCATAACAATCTGGGTATCTAATTTGAGGAGCGCTAGAAACAACGATGATCTTTTTGGGACTAAGTCTATCAAGCATTTTCAAAATACTTTTTTCCAAAGTTGTCCCTCTTACAATACTATCGTCAATTATTACTAGATTATCAGTAGGTTTAATTACCCCATAAGTTATATCATAAACATGGGCAACAAGATCGTCTCTACTTGCATCCTCAGTAATGAAAGTTCGCAGTTTTGCATCTTTTATAGCTATCTTTTCGATTCTTGGTCTGATAGACAAAAGTTTTTTTAAATTGCCGTTCTTTAAATTATCTTCATTATTTATTGCTTCAGACAAAGACTTTACAATATTATCTTGAACTGCTCCAAGTAATCCATAAAAAGAAGTCTCTGCAGTATTGGGTATGAATGAAAATACCGTATTCTCCAGATCGTTTGAGATAGCTTTTTGAATTTGTGGAAACAGCAACCTACCCAATTTTTTCCTTTCCTTGTATATGGTTGCATCTCCTCCTCTTGAAAAATAAATTCGCTCAAATGAACAAGATTTTCGCTCAACTGGTTCTTGAATTTTACTAATACTCATAGCGCCACTTTTTTTGGTCAAAAGGGCATGACCAGGAGGGATTTCTTGAACATCTTCAAAAGGAATATCGAAAACAGTTTGTAATGCAGGACGTTCAGAAGCAACTACTAATAATTCATCATTATCGTAGTAATACGCAGGTCTTATTCCAGCTGGATCTCTTATAACAAAGGAATCCCCATGTCCAAGCATTCCTGCAATAGTATATCCTCCATCCCAATTTTTTGAAGCTTTTCTTAAAACCTTTTTCATATTCAAACGCTCTGCAATCTGGGGGGAGGCATCCGCTTTATTATAACCCTCTTTCTTAAGAGTCTTATATATTTTGGCGACTGCATCATCTAAAAAATGTCCAATTTTTTCCATGACAGTAATTGTATCTGACCTCTCTTTAGGGTGCTGTCCTAAATCAACTAAAGTATCAAATAGCTCATTTACATTTGTAAGATTAAAATTTCCTGCTACAATTAAATTTCGATGCATCCAGTTATTTTGTCTTAAAAAGGGATGTACACTTTCAATACTATTTTTACCAAAAGTTCCATACCTAAGATGACCTAAAAGTATTTCACCGGCAAAAGGAACCTCACGTTTAAACAGATCTGGATTTTCTAATAAATCAGGATAATCTTTTTTTACTTGAGATACTCTTTTATTTATTTTCTTAAAAATGTCTTGAATCGGCTGTTGACCATTTGAGCGAACTCTAGCAATATAACGTTGGCCTGGTTTCACATTTAACTTTACACATCCTAAGCCTGCTCCATCCTGACCACGATTGTGCTGCTTCTCCATCATCAAGTACATCTTATTTATTGCAAACATAGAAGTGCCATATTTCTCTTTAAAATATGCCAAGTCTTTTTTTAAATGGATTAGTGCAATCCCACATTCGTGTTTAATGGCATCACTCATGAGTTAATCTTATTGTTTTTTTATTAAAAATCAATTTCAAAGGTAGTTAATTCTTTAAAGGCTTTTAGTCGATTAGCCATACTTGAATATGAATAATTAATTAAGCTATCTGTTCCGAACTTCTCAACTGTGAAAGAAGCCATTGCAGATCCATAAACCACTGCTGATTTCATATTATTAAATGAAAAATCCAGAGTCTGAGTTAGGTAACCTGCAAATCCTCCTGCAAAACTATCTCCTGCACCTGTGGGATCAAGTACTTTATCTAATGGTAGTGCTGGAGCAGAAAAAATTTCATTATGATGAAAAAGTAATGCACCATGTTCACCTTTTTTAATAATTACATATTTCGGACCTAATTGATGAATTAATTTAGCCGCATTAACCAGGGAATACTCTCCTGTCAATTGACGTGCCTCCTCTTCATTAATCGAAATTACATCTACTTTTTCAATAACCTGATCTAATTTAGAGCGGTAGTGATCCATCCAGAAGTTCATCGTGTCTAATATAATCAAGTTTGGCCTAATTTTTAATTGCTCAATTGCTTTAATTTGAATTTCAGGAGATAAGTTTCCAAGCATTACTACTTCAGGAGACCTGAGGCTACTAGGAATAATTGGGTTAAAATTTTCGAGTACGTTTAATCGGGTTTCCAAAGTTGTTCTAGTGTTAAGATCTTTATCGTACTTTCCGCTCCAAAAAAAAGTTTCTTGGCCTTTAACTATTTCCACTCCAGAAACGTCAATTTTCTTATCTTTAAGTAATTGGATGTGTTGCATGTCAAAGTCTTCACCAACAACTGAAATCACGGCAGAGTCTAAAGAAAATTGACAAGCCGATAACCCTATGTAAGTTGCCGCCCCTCCAAGTATCTTATCTACTTTCCCAAAAGGGGTTTCAATTGCATCGTAGGCCATCGTTCCTACTATCAATAATTTATTTTTCATAAACAAATTTACTAAAGTTATTAGGCGTTAAAAATATTTTTTTTAAAGATTTATTTATACTTTCTAACAGCTTAAGACTTTGAAATACCTTTAATACTGTTCTCAAAATAATGATCAATTTTCTTTTTCTTTTCTTTTGCAGCATTTACTGCTAATCTATCACATCGCTCGTTTTGAGGATGTTTATTATGTCCTTTAACCCATTGAAATTTTACCCTATGTTTGCGATGAATTAATAAATATCTTTGCCATAAGTCCTGATTTTTCTTTCCGCTAAATTGGTTTTTTTCCCAATTAAATACCCATTTTTTATCTATAGACTCAATAACATATTTTGAATCCGAAAAAACTATCACATCCATGGGTTGAATTTTTAGTGATTCCAAAGCAATAATTACAGCTAATAGCTCCATTCGATTATTTGTTGTCATTTCGTATCCAGCAGAAAATTCTTTTACATATTTTTTATTTACCCACTCCATTATAATTCCATATCCGCCAGGACCAGGATTACCAATTGCTGAACCATCAGTATAAATATTTACTCTGTTTGACATACTCTAATAGAAAAGAAGCTTATTTATAAGCTTGGGGTAATAGGTGTACTCTAGTTTATGGACTTTATTAGCTATTTCTTCAACTGAATCTTGGCTTGCAACGCCAACTGATGCTTGAAAAATAATCTCTCCTTGATCAAAATATTCGTTGACTAAGTGAATTGTAATTCCTGTTATTTGCTCACCGGCATCTTTTACACTTTGATGAACTCTATCTCCATACATTCCCTTTCCACCAAATTTAGGTAATAAAGCTGGGTGAATGTTAATTATTCTTTTAGGGAATGCTTTTACAAATTCCTTCGGTATTTTAAGTAAAAAACCTGCTAAAATGATCAAATCTGGATTAATTGTTATAATCTTTCTTAAAAGAGATTGATCTAATAATTCTCGCTTTGAAAACAACATTAATGGTTTCTTAAGTTTTTCTGCGCGTCTTACAACACCAGCATTGGGATTATTTGTCAATATTAAAGTTATTTCAACAGCCTTATTGCCATGAAAATATTTGATGATATTTTCAACATTAGTACCTGAACCAGAGGCAAAAAAAATAATTCTTTTAACAGTTTTATCTCCCATCTTTTTTACCAACATGGCTTAAACACAGTGTTTATTTATTTTATTTAACAATTAACTTCACAAAGAAAAGTTATAATTTTTATCCTAAATAGTGATTTCATGCAAAGTTTTATATTTTTGTCCACAGTAATTTTAAATCAATTTTGATTATGTCTGACATTTCATCAAGAGTAAAAGCAATAATCGTTGACAAATTAGGAGTTGACGAAAACGAAGTGGTTACTGAAGCCAATTTCACCAATGATCTAGGTGCTGATTCTTTAGACACTGTTGAACTAATTATGGAATTTGAAAAAGAATTTGATATTCAGATTCCAGATGACCAAGCTGAAAATATTGCCACTGTTGGGCAAGCGATTCAATTTATCGATCAAGCAAAATAAATACTTGGCTTAAATGAAACCAAGACGTGTAGTAATTACCGGATTGGGAGCCTTAACTCCTATTGGAAATACCCTCCCTGAATATTGGGGGGGTTTATTGTCTGGAGTCAGTGGTGCTGGACCAATCACACATTTTGATGCATCAAAGTTTAAAACACAATTTGCTTGCGAATTAAAAAATTTTGATCCCTTAAACTTTATGGATAGAAAAGAGGCAAGGAAATATGACCGCTTTGCTCAGTATGCTATTGTAAGTGCAGAAGAGGCCATCATCGACTCAGGTTTAGTATTTGAAAAAGAGGATTGTGATCGAATAGGGGTTATTTGGGGCGCTGGAATAGGTGGGTTAGAAACTTTTCAAAATGAAGTTCTAGACTTTGCCTCCGGAAATGGTACTCCAAGATTTAATCCCTTTTTCATTCCCAAAATGATAGCGGATATTGCTCCTGGACTAATTTCTATCAAACACGGGCTAAGAGGTCCAAACTTTACTACTGTATCTGCCTGTGCCTCTTCTGCAAATGCACTAATTGATTCGTTAAATTATATTAGGATGGGTTATGCCGATGTATTGGTTTCTGGTGGATCTGAGGCTGCTATTACTATTGCAGGTATTGGGGGATTCAACGGGATGCATGCTTTATCAACTCGAAATGATGACCCCAAAACTGCTTCTCGGCCATTTGATAAAAATCGAGACGGTTTTGTTTTAGGCGAAGGTGCTGGAGCATTAATAGTTGAGGAATACCAACATGCCAAAGCGAGGGGTGCAAAAATATATGCCGAATTAGCGGGAGGAGGACTTTCAGCAGATGCTCATCATATGACTGCCCCTCATCCAGAGGGACTTGGAGCAAAAAGTGTAATGTTAAATTGCCTTAAAGATGCTAATATTAAGCCTGAGGAAGTTGATACAATCAACATGCATGGAACCTCTACCCCTTTGGGAGATGTAGCTGAAACCAATGCAGTAAAATCTGTTTTTGGTGAGCACGCTTATAAAATTAATTTAAACTCCACTAAGTCAATGACTGGTCATCTTCTTGGAGCTGCAGGAGCAATTGAATCAATTGCATCGATAATGGCAATGCAAAATGATTTAATTCCTCCAACTATTAATCACCAAACTAATGATGATCAAATAGACTCAAAAATTAATTTTACTTTTGGAAAACCACAGAAAAGAAGAGTTAATGTTGCAATTTCCAATACCTTTGGATTTGGGGGGCATAATGCCTGTGTACTTTTCAAAAAAATTAGCTAATTTAAAATTTGAGTTTTCTTAATAAAATACTGAGATCATCTAATACAAGAGAGAGGATGTTCTTTAGTAGATTAAAGAAAATTACTTCTCTAAAAATCGTTAATTTTGAAATTTACCAAAAAGCTTTTACTCACAGATCTTCAAACTTAAAAGATGATAATGGCAACTCAATAAATTTCGAGAGATTAGAGTTTTTGGGGGATTCAATGCTAAGTGTAGTTATATCAGCCCTATTATTTCAATCATTTCCTGAAGCAAAAGAAGGAACTCTAACCAAGTATAGAGCTAAAATTGTAAGCCGCGAAAATCTTAATAATATTGGGGAAAAACTTGGTTTAATTGAATTCATAGATGGTGATATAAAAGCAAATTTGGGAAACAACATCCATGGAAATCTATTGGAGGCTCTAGTTGGAGCAATTTTTATTGACCGTGGTTATGTTAAGTGTAAGGAATTTATTTTAGAAAAAATAGTAACCGATTATGTTGACCTAGATCAGTTAAAACACACTATACTTAGCTACAAAGGTTTACTATTGGAATGGGGTCAAAAAAATAAAAAAATAGTTCAATTTAAAACTGATAGAGATAAAGGTTTGGATCCTAAATTTAACTATACCACCAGTGTTTATTTAAATAATAGGTTAATTGTTAAAGCTCGGGAAATTTCCAAAAAAAAATCAGAAGAAAAATCTGCACGACGAGCTTATCATGCTATGAATATCAAATATAAAATTTGATGAATAAAAAAAAGCGCTACATATTAGATGATATTGATGAAGGGGAATTCAAACTGATATCTATCCATTCAAACTGTGAAGATTTCAAATTAGCTTATCTAATTAATCTAACTTGCAATTCCAGATTCATTAAACTAAAGAAAAAAGTTCACGAAAATGGATCAAAAGTTGAATTCCAGATTTTCGAATGGATTGACATAGCAAGGGGAATATGTTGCTACTTATTCTCAAATCGATCTTTATCATTTAAAGATGATTTAGAAAAGGGAGTAGGCTTATTTGATATACCTGAAACAAAAGAATTATATTTGATTCAAGATTTGAAAGAGGCGGACTACATAATTAAAATTAATTCAGGAATTGATGCAGCTTCATTAGTTAAAGAATTAGAGACAATTAAAGAAGTCTCATATTGTTATCAGCCTCATCAAAGCAAAATAACCCTTGATCTTAGTGTAAATTTTTGATTAATGAGTGAAAGAAAAAAAACCAAGATTGTTGCTACTTTAGGTCCTTCAACAGACTCCCCCCTAATAATTAAAAAAATGATTTTAGAGGGAGTAGATGTATTTCGCATTAATTTTTCGCATGCTGACCACAGTGAAGTTGAAAATCGAATTAAAATTATCAGGGAAGTAAGTGAAAAACTTCAATCTAATACCTCAATTTTAGCTGATCTTCAAGGTCCTAAGCTAAGAATTGGTAAGGTTGTGGATGGAATAAGTTTAGAGCCAGGAGACCTAATCACTTTTCAAAACGGTGAAACTTTTATAGGAGACAGGCAAAAAGTCTACATGAATTATAAAAATTTCTCCAAAGATGTTAAGCCTGGAGAAAGAGTGTTATTAGATGACGGTAAATTAATTTTTGAGGTAATTTCCACTGATAAAAAATCGATAGTTGAAGCAAAAGTAATTCAAGGAGGAAGTCTAAAATCGAAAAAAGGTGTTAACCTTCCTAATACTAAATTATCATTGCCTGCTCTTACTGCAAAGGACGTAATTGATGCTGAATTTGCAATTAAACAGGATGTTGACTGGGTTGCCCTTTCTTTTGTAAGAAACAGTAATGATATAATGGACTTAAAAAATTTGATTGATCAACATACCGTTCACAAAATTCCAATTATTGCTAAAATTGAAAAACCTGAGGCAATTGAGAATATTGATAAAATTATTTCATACTGTGACGGCTTAATGGTCGCAAGAGGTGATTTGGGAGTTGAAATTCCTCCCGCTGAAGTCCCTTTAATTCAAAAAGAATTGGTCAAGCGTGCTAAAAAAGCTAGAATTCCTGTAATCATCGCTACTCAAATGATGGAAAGTATGATTGATTGCTTAACAGCTTCAAGGGCAGAAGTTAATGATGTCGCTAATTCTGTTATGGATGGAGCTGATGCAGTGATGCTTTCCGGGGAAACTTCAGTTGGAAAATATCCTGTTGAAGTAATCCAAACCATGAGCTCAATTATTCACAGCGTAGAACATTCCGAATTAATTACTGTTCCTCAAAAACCTCCAAATATTCGGACTGTAAGGTTCGTTACAAAATCTATTTGTTACCATGCTGTTCACATTGCAAATGATGTTCAAGCAAAAGCTATTTGTACATTAACTAATAGTGGATATACTGCATTTCAAGTCTCAGCTTGGCGACCTAATTCACATATTTTGGTATTCACCTCAAACAAACGAATACTCACTCAACTAAATTTGATTTGGGGCGTTAAAGCTTTTTTTTATGACAGCTTTGAAAGCACTGATAAAACAGTCGAACAAATAAATAAAATTGCAAAAGACAAGGGGTATGTAAATAAAGGAGACTTGCTAGTTAACCTTACTGCAATGCCAATAATAGATAAGGGAATGGTAAATACTTTAAGGGTTTCAATTGTTTGAGGATAAAAATATTTTAATTCAAGAATCTTAAAAAAATTAGATTAAATCCCTGATTTAAATTGGGTTAAAAAACGAACGTCATTTTCAAAAAATAATCTAATATCCCCTACTTGATAAAGCAACATTGCAATACGCTCAATTCCCATTCCAAAAGCATAGCCAGAATAAACATCAGGATCGATATTACAATTTTTTAAAACATTTGGATCTACCATACCACAACCCATGATTTCCAACCAACCAGTTCCCTTGGTAATCCTATAATCGGTTTCGGTATCTAAGCCCCAATATATATCAACTTCTGCACTTGGCTCCGTAAATGGAAAATAAGAGGGCCTTAGGCGTATTTTGGACTTTCCAAATAGAGCTTTAGTAAAATAAAGTAAAGTTTGCTTTAAATCTGAAAATGAAACGTTTTTATCTATGTATAATCCTTCTACCTGATGAAATATACAATGAGATCTTGCAGAAATTGCCTCATTTCTAAAAACTCGTCCAGGAGAAATTGTTCGTATAGGTGGTTGATTATTTTCCATAAACCTGACCTGAACAGATGAGGTGTGGGTTCGCAACAATATATCAGGACTTGTTTGAATAAAAAAAGTATCCTGCATGTCTCTTGCAGGGTGGTGTTCCGGAAGGTTTAGAGCGGTGAAATTATGCCAATCATCCTCAATTTCAGGTCCGTGAGAAATATTAAATCCGATTTGTGCAAATATATCCACTATTCTACTTTTAACCAAGGACAGAGGATGTCTGGAACCTAAATCAATAGGGAAGCCCGGCCTAGTCAAATCATTAGAACTGCCAATAGAAGACGAGGTATCCATTCTTAATTGAAAGGCTTTCACTTTTTCTGTTACTGCTTTCTTTAGAAGATTTAATGACTGCCCATATTCCTTCTTTTCAGAAGGAGATAACACTTTAAATTGAGTAAAAAAGTTATTTAAAATACCCTTTTTTCCCAAGTACTTAATTCGAAATGCTTCGGCCTCCTCCTTTGATTCTGTGCTAAATGCCTTAACCAATTCCAAGTTTTCATTAATTTTTTTAATCATCTTCTAAAAATAAACATTTATTGGATTATATCTC